>CAZDZU010000047.1:0-9959 GCA_964509995.1 uncultured Eubacteriales bacterium
GAAGATCGCTGCCCAGAAGAAGCAAATAGAAGAGGGCTCCCAGGAATGGGAAATTCTCTACCGCAAATATTATAACGAAGAACTTTCCAAGTTAACCAAGCTGTCTGAATAAACCCCGCTCCTCAAACTCCCCTTTTTTCTTCCAATCGTCTCCCGCAACCTAAGTGCCTGTAACCATCTTATTCCGGCTTGATCAAGAGGCATAATCTTCATTCGACACAAGACCGAGCAAAGTGCCGGTCATCAAGGATTCCCTGTCCGGCGGCTGTGTTCATCTATAATCTTAATTCAAACCGATATTTACTAATTCCGGTTCCGGAAAAAAATTTATCAAATCGCTCCCCCGAAATCCGGTCAGAAAACATCATCGGCTGAACTAATTGCCGGCAACTGGTTAACTTCATAGAAGGCGTTAAGGCCAGGGAGGAAAGGATGGCAGGATAAGGAGAAAAATCAGTTTCTGGCCAATCCGGGTTTAAAAAAGAAAGGGGGCGGCTTCAAGCCGCCCCCCAATATCAGCCACAAAGATTAGAAGCAGTATCTGAAGCCCAGACCCATCTTGTGATGGTCCTCGAAGTTGCGGCCGATGGGCGCCCTGAACTCGAAGAACAGATGGCTCATCCTCACATAGTTGTTGAACAGGGTCACACCGAGCTGGCCGACAGCATCGACACCGCTCTTGCGATTGTAGAGGCTGCTAAGTTCTTTGGTAGTAAAGCCGGGCCCGATTCCCAGGTAAACTTTGCCAAAGTGGAAATTGGCCAGCAGTTCGCCCATGATTATTGCCTTCCAGGGATCGCCCTTGAGAGGCAAACCGGCGCCAGCGGTCAGGGTCAAGCTGACCTTGTCAGGGTTGATCCAGTAGAAGAATCCGGGTCTGAGGTACAGATAAAGAGCATAGCTGGGAAGGTCATACTGGTCGCCACCGTGAGCCAGCATTGGACCGAATTCAATCAGTCCGAAAAATTTCTTCCTGGTTACGGTAAATGATTTTCTGGAATCTTCGGAAGCAGCGGAAACAGCTCCGTCGTTATCATAGGCGGTGGCGTTGACGGTGAAGGTGCCTTCCCGGTAAAGGGTCTTTTCCCAGGTGAAAGGCTTTTCGGTATCATTGAAAGAATCGATCACCTGTCCACTGGCATCCTGGAGCTCAAAAACCACCCTGGTGACCTCTCCGTCCGGGTCGGAAGAACCGGAGGCATCAAAGGTCAGGGGCTTGCCGTACATATTGGTGCAATCGGTGCAGCTGGGAACAACTTTGGCCAGCGGAGGATAATTGATGTAAACCTTGCCCTCGCAGGGGTTGGCCGACGGCTTTCCGGCCAGGTTCACAGCGGATCCCTTAAAGACGTATTCACCCGGCTTATCCAGCTTGGTTTGCCATTTGGCAGCCTCTGGGGTCAGGTCTTTGCTGGCGACCCTGGCGCCCTGTTTGTCGAATATCTCGACCTTCATGCTCCTGGCAAACTGGGTGCCGCTCATGTCAACGGTGATGGGGTCGTTGATGTTGGCTTTGGCCGGGGAGACCTTCAGCGAACAGATGGCTTCAGGGATTTCTTCCACCATGTCCTTGAAAGCGATGTTGCCGCAGGGCTTGGGGATGATGAAGGTATAGGTCTTATAGCCTTCCTTAACCTTTACGGCAAACACTTCCACCGGTTTCTTGCCCGCCCACTCCAGCTCTCCGGAAACCTTTACCTTGCCGTGAGAGCGGAACAGCATCCACTTCACGGTTTCGCCGATGTTCCAGGTGGTATCCTCGAACTGGGCCGTTTTCAGCTGGTTGATGAACGGCTCGTAGAGATAGCCATAACCGGCCTGATCAAAACCGGTCTTGATATCAGCCGAATACCGGTCAACAAGCATCTTCATGACTTCGGGAGTCGGAATTTTGCCTCTCACTCTGGCAAAAGTATACTGGCCGATGTTATTAATTTTTTTAGCCTGAGCAGCAGCTTCAAACGCAAAAATAAGAACCAGAATAATTGCCATGAAAATCGCCGTCTTTCTGATTTTCATCCGTATTACCTCCTTTTATTTTTATCTGGCATTTTCATTTAATAAAAAAAATACCTGCTTGTCAAGAAAAAAGGGGTTATTTTTTTGGAGTTTACAGGGAAATAAAATTGCCGCTGATAAGCTCGATCCAGCGATCGTCGCGTGGCTCTGAGTTCAGGGCCTCCCTTATAAGTTCCTGGCCGGCAAAACCCTTCTGCAGCATTCCCTGGAGAAGCCTGGCCGCCGCTTCCGGGTCGATTTCAGGGTGAGCCTGAAGTCCCCAGACGTTTTTCCCCTTCACTCTAAAGGCCTGAACCTGACAGTTCGGACTGCGGGCCAGGACTTCAAACTGACTTTCGTCCAGATTATGCACTTCATCATAGTGAGAGGAAAAAACATAGAGCTTCCCGGCTGGACCCAGCAACGGGTCGGGTTTAAGGATTTCCACCTGACTCCAGCCTATTTCCGGGCGTTCCGCTCTTCTGACGCATCCGGGTCCGGCCAGAGCCAGGGCCAGCAATTGATGGCCATAGCAGCTCCCGAGAATCGTCAGGCCGGACTCGACCGCTTCTTTCACCAGAGCAGCCTCAGCCAGCACCCAGGGCTCCAGGTCAATGATCGAAGCCTAAGAGCCGGTTATTATCAGGTGGGTGTATCCGTCCTCC
The DNA here is from genome assembly GCA_964509995.1 of uncultured Eubacteriales bacterium. Classification (GTDB taxonomy): domain Bacteria; phylum Acidobacteriota; class Aminicenantia; order Aminicenantales; family Saccharicenantaceae; genus Saccharicenans. The sequence continues at coordinate 2,664 of CAZDZU010000047.1, forward strand.
AGGTCGGGCAGGAAACCATCTTTTGCCCGGAACGACCTGTAAGGCAGGTCGAGGTGGGCAGCCCAGTGTTCGACCGGATTATAGATATCCGGCCAGAGGGAATTGTCAATTATGGCCAGCTTTTTCATTTTTGTCTTCTTTTCTGATAAAATTGGTTGAAATTATAAACAAAATCCTGTAAAAAAAATAGGTTGATGATGATTCATCCATAAGACCGGTCCCATCGGCCCTGTAATTAAGAAAACTTGTAAAGGAGAAAGAAGGTGAATGTAGTCAAGGAAGAAACTGAACTGCAGGTCATCACTCCAAACGAGCCGGGAATCTTCGGTCGCGTGCTCGGCACCCTGGCCAATGCCGGGATAAATCTGAGGGCTTACTGCGTCTTTTCTGAAGAGGACAGGGGCCATTTCCGGCTGATCACCTCTGACAATAAGAAAGCCGAAGCGGCTCTTAAAGCCCTTCGTTACAAAATAAAAGTTACCAAGGTTATCACCGTTGAAGTTACTGACCGCATCGGGGTGGGAGCGGAAATAGGAGCTCTGCTCGGCGGAGCGGTTATTGACATCAAATACTCATATGGTTCCTCAGTTGGAGCCGGACGGACTCTGCTCGTTTTCAAGACCAGCAATAACAAGAAGGCTCTAAAAACCCTGCAATAAGAACAGAACCTGAGTCTCAGCTCTGGTCTGGCTTTGATCCGGATCTTTCTTTCCTGCCCCTGGAAAAAGTCCTGACGAAAAGAAAAATCACGCCGACCGCCAGTCCCAGCAACAACAGGTCGGCCGCCAGCAGTACATAATTCTGCTTCAGCCAGTAAGAACGCATCAGGATGAACAGGGAGGCCAGAGTGGTAAGCAACATGAAAACGCCCGGAATCAGCGTGAACCAGTTTGGCCGTCGCCGCAAAAGCAGCCAGGCCGAGACGGCGAACAGGGTCAGAGCTGCCAGCAGCTGGTTGGCCGTGCCGAAGATCGGCCACAGAACGTTGAAGGCATTGGAATAAGCCAGCACCCACATGAGCAGCACAGCCAGTCCTGAATTCACCCAGTAGTTTTTAAGCCACCGGGGCGGATGCTTGAAGACGATAGACCAGAGCTCCTCGAACAGATAGCGGTTCAGACGGACGGCCGCGTCCAGGGTGGTGACCACGAAGCCCTCAACCAGCAGAATACCGAAGATCGTTCCCAGAGCCACCGGAATGCCCAGACCCAGGTTGAAAAGGTGCCCGGCCGCCAGCGAAAAACCCAGGATAGGGTTGGATTTAACGGCCGGGTCCTGGGGCCAGACAATCGACCTGTAATCTCCGAAGCTCAGAGCAGCCCCCACCGCCAGGATCACACAGATGGCCAGGACCGATTCCAGCAGCATGGCGTTGTAGCCGACACGTCGGGCATCTTTCTCGCTGGGCAGCTGCTTGCAGGTCGTCCCGCCGGCCACCAGAGCGTGAAAGCCCGAAATGGCCCCGCAGGCAATGGTGCAGAACATCATCGGCCAGATCAGTCCCAGGTTCTGAATTCCTTCCTGCAAATTAAAGGCCGGCATGGTCACCTTCAAGCCATGAAAACCGGTGTTGAAAACCGACAGGACCAGTAGGACTATCCCGCCGTACAGAATCTGGACATTGATAAAATCTCTCGGCTGCAGAATCACCCAGACCGGAACTCCGGCTGCTATCAGCACATAGATGGAAATTATGATCATCCAGATCCGGGGACTCATGGTCACCGGGTAATGTATGCCAGCAACGACCGACACCACTCCGATAACCAGAGCCAGCAGATAAGCCAGGGCAGTCTTCATCCTTTTTTTAAACAGCAACCAGCCCAGAAGCGGCGAACTGAGAGTGATGATAATAACCGACATGGAAGCGATGCCGCCGATCCGCCCCATGACCACTCCGTCGACCACCACCGTCTTGAGGAAGGTTTCTCCTTCCCTGACCCCAATTTTGGCCAGCGGCCAGAGCGAGGTAAGAGAAATGGAAGTAGCATTCAGGAAGGAGGAAGTTACCAGGACAATCATAACAATGGTGAAACCGATGAACAGGTTGAAACCAGAAGGGCCCAGGGTGCGACGGGCAACTTCGGCCATCGACCGCCCGCCCTCTCTCATACTCACAAAGAGCGCAGAAAAATCATGGACAGCCCCGACGAAGATGCCGCCAAAAACAATCCACAGCCAGGCGGGGACATAGCCGTAAAGAAGAGCCATGGTCGGGCCCAGAATAGGTCCGGCTCCGGCTATGGCCGAAAAATGATGGGCAAAGACTATGTAGTTCCTGGTCGGGACGTAGTCGCGCCCGTCGTTGCAGGTTACAGCCGGGGTCGGATGCCCGGGGTCCTCACCAAGTTTCCGGGAGATATAGCCCGCATAAAAGCGGGCGGCCAGAATAAATAAAATTATGGCGATGAACAGCAGAAGCAGGACATTCATCTTGTCCTCCGGTCGGTTTATGAATACCGGGGAAAAATAGAAAGAAATATACCACAGCCGGAGGCAAAAAGCAAAAAGGGCTCAGATTGGTCCTGGCTCAGTCGAGGGCGATGATCCTGAACCTGACTCCCTTCGGGTCGGGGCAGGTCAGAATTTCTGTTTCGGCGATCCAGTCGTCCTGGGGCAGTTCATCCTGACGCTGTTTGGCCGTCAGAAAGGGAAACAGGCTATTCAGGGCATAAAGACAGATCTTTTTCCCCTCGGGGACCTCAAGCAGGCCCTCTCCCCTGATATAGAAGCAATCGCCGGGTTTATGCCTGGCGCCGCAGCGGGAGATAACTTCCACCACTTCCACTTTTAAGTCTTTCATCCCTCCTCCTCCATCATGAATATAATCCCTCCGCCAGGAAAATTCAAATCCGGGTTGCGTTTGTCTTAAAAATTTGAGAGAATAGCGCCTGAAAATTGTGACTGAACAGGATTTTTCATTGACAAACCTCCGGGTTTGCAATAAAATCATTTCCTAACAACTTTAAGGAGGAGAGTATGGCGAAAGCAGAACCCAATGTCGTTCCGCTGTGCGATGTCTTACTCGTCTTATTGATCATCTTCATGGTTATTACCCCGATGGTTCAGATGGGTATCGATGCCAAGCTGCCCGAAGTCCAGGCCGAGAGCAAGGGTGGCCAGGATCCCAATGTCATCGTCCTGACGGTTAAGAAAAATGACCAGGTTGAAATACAGAGAAACCCGCTGGAGCTCAGAATGCTTCTGGAAGAGCTGCGCCGGCTCTATGCGGCCCGCCAGGATAAGACCATCTTCATCCGGGCCGATGCCAAGCTGCCCTTCAGCAAAGTGATGGAAGTCATGGATATCTGCAAAGGCGCGGGTGTCGAAACTCTGGCTATAATTCCCGAGAAGTTCGAAGAATAATATCCCCCACCGATTTCCCTTCTTTTCTGACCGAAAATGAAAAGGGGCCTCAGATGAGGCCCCTTTTTTTATCCTCTTGAGGCTCTTATTTCCGGATTATCGGCCCGATCACTTCCCGCGAGATGACCAGACGTTGAATTTCGTTTGTGCCTTCGTAAATCTGGAGCAGCTTGGCGTCGCGGACCAGCTTTTCCACCGGATAGTCTTTCATGTAGCCATACCCACCCAGAATCTGCAAAGCTTCGAGTGAGGCCCACATGGCCAGGTCGGAACCGAAGCACTTGGCCATGGCTGAATTCAGACCACAGGGTAAGCCTTTATCCACCATCCAGGCGGCTTTCCAGACCAGCAGCCGGGCAGCTTCGATCTCCATGGCCATCTGGGCAATCTTGAAAGCCACCGCCTGAAAAGTGGCGATCGGCTGGCCGAATTGAACCCGGGTTTTGGCATAATCGACTGCGTATTCCAGAGCTGCCCGGGCCAGACCGACTCCGGCCGCGCCCACGGCCGACCGGGTGCGGTCGAAGGTTCTCATGGCGATCAGGAAACCCTGGCCGACCCGGCCGATTATATTTTCAGCCGGTACCCGGACGTCTTCAAAGAAGATCTCAGCCGTGTTGGAAGCCCGGTGACCCATTTTATCTTCAATTTTTCCGATGGAGACTCCGGGGGTCTCGCGCGGCACAATGAAGGCGGTAATACCCCGGGCTCCCTTTTCCGGAGCGGCATTGGCGAAGACCACATAAAGGCTGGCCACTCCGCCGTTGGTGATAAAGCATTTGGAGCCGTTGAGGAGATAATCTGAGCCGTCCTTGCGGGCTATGGTCTTGATGGCTGAGGTGTCAGAACCAGCTTCTCTTTCGGTCAGGCAATATGAAGCAAAGGCCATCTTCCGGGTAAAGGGCGTCAGGAATTTCTGCTTCTGCTCCTCGCTGCCAAATAGAATAATCGGAGTGAAGGCCAGGGAGTTGGCCATCATGGTGGTGTACATGCCGGCGCAGCCCCAGGCCAGTTCCTCCGAAATAATGGCCACTTCCAGGTCGCTCAGGCCGCCGCCACCATATTCCACCGGAACGTTGCAGGTCAGAAAGCCCGCTTCAAAGGCTTTCTGCATGACTTCATCGGGAAATTTTTCCTCCCGGTCATAGATGGCGGCCTTTGGTCTCATCTCTTTTTCGGCAAAGGAGTGAGCCATATCCTGCAAGGCTTTAAGTTCTTCAGTAAGCTCAAAAGAAATCACGTCGCACCTCTCAGTAATTTAAATTTATAAAGCCCGAACGATGAGCTTTTATAATTTATCATCCGGCTTTTGTCAAATCAGAGGGATAATAACTTTCCTGGACTGACGCAAACAAACTCACGGAAATGACGCCCGGCCCGGCTGCTACCATGATCCGGATCCCTGGTGGAGAAGTCAGGAGGTCAGCCGGTTCCGAGCTGTCGCCGGGCCTTTCACCGGCGGAGATAGCGCAAGCCGGCAATTGAAAAAAAGGCTGTCTTGTTATATAAAAAGAATTCTTATTTCTTAAACTGGAAAGGACAGACAGGATGAAGATTTATAATTCTCTGGGGATGGCTATCCCTGAAATCCTGCTTCCGGTTGAAGGCCTGGACCTTCAAAAATGGGCGGTCATTGCCTGCGACCAGTACACCTCAGAGCCAGAATACTGGCACCGGGTGGAAGAGCTGGTCGGTCAGTCTCCATCCACCCTTCATCTGATTTACCCTGAAGTTTACCTTAACTCCCCGGGCAAGGAAGAGCGCATCGCCAGAATCCAGTCAACCATGAAAGATTATCTGCGGCGGGGTCTTTTCCGCGAGGTTTCCGGAATGATATATGTCGAGCGAGAAACTGCCCACGGCTGGCGACGGGGGTTGCTTTTCTGCCTGGACCTTGAAGCCTATGATTTCAACCCCAGAGCCAGCAGTCTCATCCGGGCAACAGAGGGCACCATACTGGAAAGAATCCCGCCCCGGGTGAAGATAAGAGAAGGAGCGGTGCTCGAAGTCCCTCACATCATGATACTCATCGATGATCCGGACAACCAGACGATAGGCCCGGCTGCCGACCACAGCCGGGAACTTAGCAGATTATACGACTTTGAGCTGATGCTTGACTCCGGCCGAGTGCGCGGTTTTCTGGTCGACAGACCGGAGGTGGAAAGGATGGTCATGGCCGGACTCGAACGCCTGGCCAGCCCGGCTGAATTCCAGAAAAAATATGGTCTCCCGGAGGAGACTCCTTTGCTGCTATTCGCTGTGGGCGATGGCAATCACTCTCTGGCTACGGCCAAGACCATCTGGGAAAGAACCAGGGCCGCAGCCCGCCCTCAGCCAGAACCCGGTCACTCTGCCCTGCGTTACGCCCTGGTGGAAGTGGTCAACCTGCATGATGAATCTCTGGTGTTTGAACCGATTCACCGGGTGCTGTTCGAAGTCAGCCGTTCGGAAAACCTTGTGTCCGACCTGGTGGAATTCTTTAACGGTAAGCTGGAATTAAGGGAACATAGCAATTACGAAGAAATGAAAAAGGTCGTCAACTCCCGCCGGGAAAAGGAACAGATAGCCGGTCTGGTTGGCTCTAACAGCTTCCAGTCGATAAGATTCCTGCAGCCCAAACATAATCTGACGGTGGGCAGCCTACAGGCTTTTCTGGACGACTATCTCAAAAAGAAGGCAGCCTCGGGGCTGGATTACGTCCACGGCGATGAGTCGCTGCTTAACCTGAGCCGCAAGAGTCCTTATAACCTGGGTTTCTACCTTCCGGCCATTGATAAATGCCAGCTCTTCCCGACCGTCATCCTGGACGGGGCCCTGCCCAGAAAGACCTTCTCCATGGGTGAAGCCTGGGAGAAGCGTTTCTACCTGGAAGCCAGAAAACTCACAGGCTGAGCCCGTTGCCCGCTTCAGTCTGTCCGGACCGTCGCTTCTGCTAAGTTTATCGCTAACTATTTCCAGGCGCAGATTGTTCTTTCTGGCTTTAAGAGCCGGGCAGCCTCGATTTCGAACAGAGAAGAGTTTGTTTGCAGCCTGATATATGAATAAACTTTCATATTTTACCCGCAAGCCAATCATCGGGAAGAAAAAGATAGAACTCGGTGGTAAGGTCAGATTAACTCAATCGGTAAACAGTAGGCTTAATTGGGGCCAGGTTTCAATCTGCTTCCACAGTGTTTCCGGCCTGGTTTCCCGGTCGACCTTAAGGGTGAGAACCGGAACTCCAGCTCGCCGGAAATAATCAACCAGCGGCCCGGTCCGCTCCTGGTAAAGCCGGTAGCGACGGACTATGACTTCCAACCGGTCGTCCTCCCTGCCCTGGCGCTCGCCGTCGACGTTGGCCAGAATTCTTCTGACGGCAATGTCTTCGGGGCAGTCAAGGTTTATGACCAGAGCCACCCGGAAGATATCTTCCAGCCAGCCAGCCTGGGCCCGATGCCGTGGCAGACCGTTGAGGATTAAAACCTCATTTTCCCCGACCCCGTTTTTTTGCAGGAAAAAACGGACTATTTTCCGGACAAGTTCCCGGTCGGCTTCTTCAAACACGGTAGCGCTTTCCACCGACTGCCTGACCCGGTCCAGCTCCTGCTGGCTAAAAAAGTCAGCGGTCGTCTGTTTTGAGTTCGCCGCCGATTTCCCCTTTTCTTCTTCAGTCACGGTTTCAACCGGATGACCGGGCCCGGCCGGCATCTGAACCTTCAGCATTTCCCGCAGCTCCCGGCCGAAATCAAAATGCCGGTATCTTTTCCCGATTGCAGATTGTTTTTCCAGATAATCGCCGAGTGGACTCTTACCCGAACCGGGGGGACCTATGATCAGCAATGCTTTCATCAAGCTGAGAATGAAGAGTGCGCCCGGCAGGGCTCGAACCTGCGGCCTACTGATTCGTAGTCAGTCGCTCTATCCAACTGAGCTACGGGCGCAATATAAAGA
>CAZDZU010000048.1:0-9852 GCA_964509995.1 uncultured Eubacteriales bacterium
ATATTATGATCACCAACTACATAGTCACCTATACCAGAAGCGACGGAGCCACCGGTGAAGGGACCGATGTCCCCTATCATTTTGAAGGAACAATGTCCACCCTCGTTCCCGTTGGCTCCTCTGTCAGCATTCCTCTTCTTATTGTCAGGGATATAGCCAAGACCCAGCCGCCTCTGAGCACACTGGGAACCGAGGTGCTTGAGTGCACGGCCCGGATAGAACTCATCGGCCACGACCTGAGAAACCGCCAGGTTCGCCAGACCGGCCAGATTACTGTCCGTTTTGCTGATTACATTGACCAGCAATAGAGTATAAGAGGACAGGTCAGCCGATCAGGTTACGACCAGACCCTGACCCTGAGGCGGGTGGAAGGTTTTTCCACCCGAAATTTCTTGAGGTAAGAGAGAAGCGCCCGCGTCTCAGACTCAGCAGAAAGTCTGACCATCAATTTCACTTCACGTTGTTCCCTGCGCCAGGTCTTCCTGGAAATTTTCGGACCCAGAATTTCCAGCCCGGGGAAATCTTTCCCGAGCTGTTCCAGAAGAGACCGTGAAGAGCGGCCGGAACTTCTGAGCGAGCGGCTGTCCAGCCCGACTTCAAGCAGGATACTGAAAGGTGGGTAATTAAGCAAACGCCGGTACTCTATTTCCCTCTCAAAGAAACCGGCATAGTCGCCGGAAACGGCCTGGACGACCGGTCCGGGTGGCGGGCCGGCAGTCACCGTTACCACTCTTGAATCCGCGCCACCTCTGACTAGTTCCAGGGAGGCCTGTATCAGGTGGAGGGTCTTTTCCGCCGCCCCGAAATCAGGCCGGTTAAGGTTGCTTTCCGGGTTGACCAGAACCAGATAAGAGAAATGATTCTCCGGCAGCCGGCGCAGGGCGTATTCGGTGCCCACAACCAGCAGGCTCTTCCCCGACCTTATTTTTTTCAGACTTTTTTCCGCAGCCCTATCACCCATCCCCTCTTCCAGAACTTCGACCGGGTATCCGGCAAAGATGTTCTGTAATTGTTCTCTTAAGAACCGGCTGCCTCGGATACGCCCCGGTTTGAGTTTGCCCCGGCAGACAGGACATTCTTCAGGAGCCGGCGATTTCAGGCCGCAATAACTGCAACTCAGCTCTCCCTCCTTTTTCTGCAGAGTGAGAGCGATCCGGCACTGCTGACAGCGGGCAACGTAGCCACAACCCGGGCAGAAAAAATAACCGGCGTATCCCTTGCGGTTAACCAGAAAGAAGACGGGCTCCCCGTCTTCAAGAAAAGCAGTTATTTCTGCCCCGAGCTCGCCCTTCAGCAGTTTGACTATATCCTCCTGGAAATAACGCACTGTCGGCCGCAATTCCTGCCCGCCCAGGTCTATCAGTGAAGCGCTCTGGCGATGATGATGGTACTGGCTGACCCGGGGACAGGACGAACTGAAAAGCAACAGGCTTTTTTCCAGTCCGGCCCTGACGACGGCCGCTTCCCTGGCGTCAAAAGAAGGTCCATCGGCCTGGTAATAAAGGTCATCATGTTCTTCATCAACCACCAGCAACGACAGCGGTCGCACCGGCAGGAAAAGAGCTGACCTGGTCCCGAAGACAACTCTGGCCCGGCCCGAGACCACCTGATTCCAGGCGTTGTTTCTGACCTTATCCGGAAGCTGACTGTGCCAGGTCGCGGCCCGGCTACCGAATTGTTTCTCCAGGAATCGCCATTTCTCCAGCCTCTGGATGTCCGGCACCAGAAGAAGAGCAAAGCCGAATTGCCCGGAGGCGTAATCTATGATTCTTTTCAGGAATTCCTGCCTTCTGGCCAGGCTGCCGGTAAGCAGAAATGTTCCGCCCTGTCCGGTTTCCAGTTTCTCAAGCAAGGCCCGGCCGGCTTCCGGCAGCCCCTCAGGTCGGACCGGAAGAACCAGCTGACGGGAATTATCGGGAGAAACCGGGCGGGAGTTTTTTTTCCTGGAAGTTTTCTCCCTTACTTCCAGCAGGCCTTCCTGGCTCAGGCTTCTTAGATAAGAGTTGATTTCGCGGAGCTTCAGCTTTCGTCTGATGTAGACCGGACTTAACTGACGGTCGACCAGCAGGCTCAGTATCTGGCCCCGGCGGCCCTTTAGCCGTCCGGAAACGAGCTCCTTCAAGCCCTTTTCGGTTATGGTCAGCCTGACCTTCGGCTTTTCTCTGGAGGCCGGAGCTTCGGCCATCTCCAGGAACTGTCCGGGAGCAGTCAGACTCCGGTCCGAAAGTTCCAGCGCAAATTTGAGGATGAACTCCGGCAGACCGGGAGATTCCTCCTGACAGGCGATTATGTCTCTTACCCTGAATTCTGGCTCTGCAGTCAGCTCTTTTATTTCCAGCACATATCCGGCCAGTTTCCTCGAACCCAGCGGGGCGACCACCCTGGAGCCAATTTTCACTTTCCAGGCCAGTTCTGGCGGCAGGCGATAAAGGAAGGTCTGAAAGACCGGCAGGGGAAACAGGACTTGGCAATAGCTGGACATCAGGATTTAAGCAATTGAAGGACTTTCTTCATGTCTTCCCAGACCATCTTCTTTATTTCTTTGTTGCCCTCATTCCTCACCAGGTAAGAAGGATGGAAGGTGGGCATAACCGGGATACCCTGGAACTCCCCGAAGTTTCCGCGCAGCTCGGACATGCTCTTCGAGCCCGGAAGAAGGAAATCAGCCGCTACCTTTCCCAGAGCCACGATGACCCGGGGTCTGATCAATTCTATCTGCCGGAGCAGATACGGAGAACAGGCTTTAACCTCGTCCGGCCTGGGTGTCCGGTTTTCAGGCGGACGGCACTTAATGACATTGGCAATGTAGACCTCTTCCCTGTTAAAACCCATGGCCTGAATTATCCTGGTCAGAAGCTGTCCGGCCCGGCCGACGAAAGGACGCCCCTGCAGATCTTCGTCGCGGCCGGGAGCTTCGCCCACGAACATTAAACTGGCCTGCCGGTTACCCTCTCCGGGCACGGCCTGCGTTCTACCCTTAAAAAGGGGACAGGCCTGGCAGGCTATGATTTTGCGTATCAGACGCTCCCACTCTTCCCGGTTTTCAATTTCTGAGCCGCCCGAAAAGCCGCCGGATATCAGAAGCGGAGCTCCGGCTGCCGTCTCCCGGCCCTTTCCGGCCGACTTTCTCGGACTGACCAGAAATTCAACTCCCAGGTCGCGGTAAAACTCCAGGCGGTCTTGAAGCTGGCGCAGTTTTTCAACTCTTTCCTTTTCGTTCATTGAGCAGAACCTCGATTTCAGCCATTATTTCCTGACTTATTTTTCTCTTGCTGGCCAGGGCAATCTTTCTCGACCGGCCGTCAGGCCAGAACAGCGTGACCTCGTTATCGTCGCTGGCAAATCCGGCATCCGGTCTGGAAACGTCATTGCTGACCATCAGGTCCACCCTTTTTCGCTTCATTTTTTCTTGAGCCCTTTGCTCGACCTGGCTGGTTTCGGCGGCAAAGCCCACCAGCAACTTATGCTTTTTCTGCCGCCCCAGCTCCTCCAGGATGTCGGGCGTGGCTTCAATTTCCAGGCTCTGGCCGATTTCAGATTTCCGGGTTTTATCTGCTTGAATCTTACTGAACCGGAAATCAGCCACCGCTGCCGCCATCAGGACAACATCAGCCCGGGCATAATGTTTCCTGACCGCGTCTCTCATCTCTTCGGCCGTATTTACTTTTTCCAGATAGACACCGGCTGGAGCTTCCAGCATCGTCGGGCCGGAAATAAGAATCACTTCCGCCCCCAGCTGCCAGGCCTCTCGGGCCAGTTCATATCCCATTTTGCCCGAGGAAGGATTGCTGACGAATCGAACGGGGTCGAGGAATTCGCGGGTGGGTCCGGCGGTCACCAGAAAAACCTTATCCCGGAATGGCTCCCGGGCCTTAATCAGCCTGAGGGCGTGGTGGACAATAGACTCGGGTGAAGCCAGCCGGCCGGGCCCCTTTTTGCCGCAGGCCAGGTAGCCGGTATCCGGCTCCACGAACTCTACTCCGAGAGCCCTTACCTTTCTTATGTTTTCCTGGGTTTGCGGATGAAGGAACATGGCTTCATTCATGGCCGGAGCCACCAGCACCGGACACCTGACCGCCAGGTAAAAAGTCGACAGGAAATCGTCAGCCACCCCTGAAGCCATCTTGCCGATGATGTTGGCGGTGGCCGGGGCGATGAGCAGCAGCGAGATTTCATCCACCAGGGAGATGTGTTCAATCGGCCTCTGCCGGTCGTCAAAAAGTTCGACTATGGTCCTTTCTCCGGTCAGGGAGGTGAATAAATAGGGATGGATGAACCGGGTGGCTTTTTCGGTCATTATCACCCTGACTCCGAGACCTTCAGACTGAAACAGCCGGACAATCTCGCAGGCTTTATAAATGCTTATGGAAGAACAAACGCCAAGGGCAATTTTTTTCATAGCTCCGCCTTTCCCCGGTCAGGGCCAGGACTTAAAACTCTTCAGTATCTCCCTGAATTCTTTCTGCCGCCGCTCGAACAGACAGCGGTGGGCCAGGACGATGGCCTTCAGCTCTTCCAGAGCCTGGTTGAGGTCGCCGTTTACAACCAGATAGTCGAAGATGGCCGATTCCAGGATTTCCTGGCGGGCATTTTTCAGGCGCACAGCCACCGCCTCCGGCCCGTCAGTCTTTCTCTGTTTCAGTCTCTTTTCCAGCTCCGGATAGGACGGGGGGACGACAAAAACAAATCTGGCTCCGCTCAGTTTCTTCTTGACCTGGCGGGCACCCTGAACGTCAATGTCCAGAATTAAATCGCCCTGCCGGCTTTTTTCATTCACTTCGTCCAGGGAGGTCCCGTAAAGATGACCATGAACCTCGGCCCATTCCAGAAAAGAACCTCCGGCCTTCATCTCCTCGAACCTCTCCCGCGTGATGAAATAATAATCTCGCCCTTCCAGCTCATCCGGTCTTGCGGGCCTGGTGGTGTGTGAGACGGAAAATTGCAGACCCGGCAGTCTGGCCATCAAGCTTTTGATCAGCGTCGATTTTCCACAACCGGACGGGCCGGAAATAACATATATCATGCTGGCGGCCTCCCTTCTTTAATCGATTTTAACTTTTTACCCGCTCTTATTCCAGATTCTGAACCTGCTGGCGGATGCTCTCGATTTCGTTCTTGATTTTCAGGCAACGCTTGATGATGCCCAGGTCCTGGGCTTTGGAATTCAGAGTGTTGGCTTCCCGGGAAAGCTCCTGAGCCAGGAAATCCAGGTTCTTGCCCACAGGTTCGTTCACCTCCGGCCTGATCAACTGGCAGAAAGCGCCCAGATGACTCTTCGACCGGTTTATTTCCTCCGCCAGGTCGAAACGCTGCATCAGGTAGGCCACTTCTTCCGACAGACGCTCTTCCGACAGGCTGTTATGATTGAGATCCTTCAGCTTCTTTTTCAATTTGTTTTTCAGTCTGTTTGGCTGGCGGCTGAAAATCCTTTCAATTTCCAGCAGAGATTTCTTTATCCTGGCCAGATGCCGGTTGAGCTGCCGGGCAATTTCCCGCCCCTCCCTTTCCCGTTGACTGACAATGTCATCTACTGTTTTCTCAAAAGCTTCCAGGATGAAACGCTTATCTTCCTGGCTCAATTCTTTCTGGTTGATCTTAACCAGCTGGGGCACCCGGAGCAATTGTTCCAGGGACAGGTCAAAGGGCAGGTTAACCTTTCTGGACAGACTTTTCATCTCGGCCACAATCTTCTCCAGCAGGGACCGATTGACCGAGAATTCCCAGCCCTCAGCCGAGAGATAATTAAGTTCCAGCATAACTTCCACCCGGCCGCGTAGTATTTTTTTCTGGCAGACTGCCCGCAAATGATTTTCAAGCTGGCCCAGGCCTTCTCCCTTGTAAACCCAATCAAAAAACCGGTGATTCAGGGTCTTGATGAATATTTTAATCCTGAGTCCAGGGCCGCCGAAATTTCTTTCAGCAAAACCGGTCATACTGCGTATCATGAACGACTCTCCCTGTCGATGAATTCAATCCAGGTTAAACAATTTTCGGGCAATTTCCAGGGCATTAAGGGCCGAGCCGACCGTCAGGTTGTCAGCCGCCACCCACAGCCAGTAGCTTCTGGGAAGCGACTGGTCTTTCTTCAGATGCCCGACAAAAATCTTCTCCTGACTGGCCACCCTGACATTGGACACCGGCCGGGCTGAACCGGCCGATTGGAAGTGAAAAATATCCCGGTTCTGGAATGTTTTTTCCAGCTGTTCCAGTCCGGCATCCTCGTCCACCTCCAGATAAACAGCCAGAGAATAAACATGAAAAACCGGAGCCTGAACCAGCGACAGACTGAAGTCAAAATCTGGCTTCAGGACCCTCCTCATTTCCTGGATAATCTGTTTTTCGCTGGCCATAAAACCGTCCTGCCCGGCCTTCTCAATTTCGGGCAGGAAATTAAAGGCTATCTGATCTCCAAAAATCTTATGACTCAGGCTGCTGCTGGAGAGCAGGGCGTAGCTCTGCTCGGCCAGTTCTTCAATTCCGGCGCTGTCGAAGGCTGAGACGGGCTGAAGCACCACCGCCAGGACCTTTTTTATCCGGAATGAATCCCGGACCGAAGTCAGCACCCGGCTCAGAAAAATGGTCACCGGGTGAGGATTGGATACCAGGCTGACTTCCCGGTCTTCAAGAAGATGGTCGTTTACACCGGCGACAACCAGTGGCACCTCAGGCCGGTCGACGAAGCTCTCTTCCAGGTCGATGGCCTTGAAGCCTTTCTCCTGGGCCAGCTGCCCGAATCTTCTGTTAGTCTCCCGGTCTGCCGACAGAAAAACCAGGTCCAGACCTTCCAGGAGCTCCGGGTACGGGTGATGAATAACCTTTGGTTCTTCCTGGAATTCAGTCAGCTTGCTGTATTCTTCGGCCACCTCGGGGTCATAGAATTCCATCGACTTGATGGGCAATTTGCGACCGCTCAACAGGTTTTTGATTTCCTGGGCGCGGAGAGAATCGGTCCCGATCAGGGCTACCCGGAGTTGCCGCCCGGCTTTCTTACTCATTGCCCCCGGTCCGCTTGCCGTATTCCAGAATCATCCGGTACATTTCATCCTTGAGTTTCAACTTCTTCTTTTTGAGCATCTTCTCCTGCAGACGTTCTTCTTCGGTCAGAAAAGACTTGGAGAGCAGCTGGTTCAGCGACTGTTCGCACTGCTGGTGTTCCAGGTGAATTTTCTGGAAAGTTTCATTATTTTTAAGGAGAATTTCTTTGATTCTTTCTTCGGTCATCAACATCTCCTTTTTTAGGATAACACAGGGCGTTTTTCTTTTCAATTTAACCCCGGGGGAGGACCCGTTCAAAATTGGGCGGGAGTAGTTGACTTTGAGGGATGTCATTTATATACTATATGACGATTTTTGCTAACCTGGATGGCCAGGTAGCTCAGTCGGTAGAGCGAGGGACTGAAAATCCCTGCGTCGGCGGTTCGATTCCGTCCCTGGCCATTCTCCCTCCCTTACCCGGAAGAGACCGATCCTGCTTGAAGCTGAGTTTTTTTATTCTGTCAGCGGGTGTTCAAGCCCGGGCAACAGCCCGGTTTTTCTGTCTCAGAATCTGTAGGAAACGGAGACACTGGGAACGACAAGATGCATCCGGTAAATTCCGGGCATCGCCTGGCCCAGTGTTCCGGCCGACAGCAATTCCTCAAAGGTAACTTCCCGCTTTTTACCCGAAAGGAATTCCAGTCCCCAGTTAAGGGACAGCCCCTTCCAGTCATAGCCTATTCCGGCATTTAAGGACTGAAAATCAAAACTGGGCAGCAGAATATTCATGGTATAGTCAGGAGCCGGCGAGGGGTCGGCATAATAACCGGCTCTCAGGAAAAATTCCGCTGTCAGCCTGTATTCAAGGCCAAAGCGCAGTTGCCAGCGATTTTTCCAGTCAAGCCGGATGCTGTCATTTCCAGAATCTGACATCATCAGGTTCCAGAAGGGGTCCAGGTAAGTGGTATCCAGGCTTTTTAGAGCCGACCAGCCGGTCCACTGGACGTCAGCTGTCACCACCAGCTTTTCAACCGGTTTAAGGGCCACTCCCCCGCCGATAAACCAGGGCCAGCTAATATTTCTCCTGAGGTCTGAGCTTTCGGGGTAGCCGGCATAACCCAGGTAAAGCATTTCAGCTGTGCCCCTGAACCGGACCGTGGAGGAGGTTTTAAAAGTCAACCCGGCACTCAACCAGTCAGCCGGGCGAGCCAGAATCCCCAGGGTCAGGCCAAAGCCCCAGCCGTGCAGGCTCTCTTCGTACTGGCCGAGGTCCATGGGCTCTTCACCCAGGTCCGCCTCTCCAGCCCATCTTTTCAGGTTGAACATTCCATAATTGATATTCAGACTGGCCCCAAGGCTCAAACGGTCGCTAATCTTCCAGGCCAGAGACGGAGAAATGGTAAACATTCCGATCTTGCTGGTCCAGTCGTAAGCCACTCCGGCCGTCATAGCCTGAAAATCTTCGCCCCGCCAGTTGGCTCCGAGTCCGGAGGGAGTGTAGATTCCTATTCCGGCGGTCAACCTATCCGACAGGGGCCGGTAGTAAGCGACCATGAAGCCCAGATAATGAGAGAGCTTGGTTTCAGCATTGATGGAGATATCTGGCGGCATGGTCGCCTGATACCTGTTAACGGGAATGAGGTCAGTCAGATAAGCGCCAAATAGCGGCTGTTTCAAGAATCCGGCTCCGGCCGGATTCCAGTAGACCAGGCTGAAATCATCGGCCAGACCGATGAAGGCTCCACCCATCGAAACAGCCCTGGTGCCAAGTCCGTTGAGGTTGAGGCCGTTGGCCAGCCCGGAGCCGGTCAATAGAACCAGGGTCAGCATCGCGGCCGTGAGTGTCCTGGAAATTTTTTTTCTCATGATATTTACTCCTTTTAATCCGGTTCTTATTTTCTGCTGAAAACAATCTGGCCCTGCCGGTCGACATCTATTTCCACCACTTCACCTTCCTTGAATTCCCCGGCCAGAATTTTCATGGCCAGAGGGTTCTGGACTTCTTTCTGAATTGTCCTTTTTAAGGGCCTGGCTCCGTAAACAGGGTCGTAGCCCCGCTCGGCCAGGACCTCCCTGGCCCCGGGCTTGAGCACCAGGTCAATCTTTTTTTCCTGAAGCCTTTTTCTGAGTAATTCTATCTGCAGGTCAACTATCTTATAAATGATATCTTTGCTCAGCGGCCGGAAGATGATGACTTCATCCACCCGGTTCAGAAATTCCGGCTTGAAATGGCTTTCCAGAATTTTACGGACTTCCCTCTCCATGATCTCGTAATCATGACTCAGCTCTTTTATGACCTGGCTGCCCAGGTTGGAGGTCATGATGATCAGAGTGTTCCGGAAATCAACCGTGGTGCCCTTGCCATCGGTCAGCCTGCCATCATCAAGAATCTGCAGCAGAATGTTAAAAACATCGGGATGAGCTTTCTCCACCTCGTCCAGCAGGATGAGCGAATAGGGACGTCTTTTGACGGCCTCGGTCAGCTGCCCGCCTTCTTCATAGCCAACATAGCCCGGCGGAGCCCCGATCAGTCTGGCCACCGTATGTTTTTCCATGTATTCTGACATGTCCAACCTGACCATGGCTTTTTCATCGTTGAACAGAAATTCAGCCAGAGCCCTGGCCAGCTCGGTCTTGCCCACCCCGGTCGGGCCCAGAAACAGGAAGGAGCCTATCGGCCGTGTTGGCTCCTGCAGTCCGGCTCTGGCCCGGCGAACGGTGTCGGCCACGGCCCGGATGGCCTGATCCTGGCCAATGACCCGCTGGCTCAGCACGGCTTCCATTTTGAGGAGCCTCTCCAGGTCGCCTTCCAGCATCTTGGACACCGGGATGCCCGTCCAGCGGCTGACTACCTGAGCCACATCTTCTTCATCCACC
>CAZDZU010000049.1:0-9763 GCA_964509995.1 uncultured Eubacteriales bacterium
CAGTTTATACCACCTGGGGAGGTCTGAAGGCAGTGGCCTGGGCTGACCTCTTCCAGGGATCGGCCCTGATCATCGGTGGTCTGGTAACCATGGTCCTGGGTTTCAAGACCGTGGGCGGAATTGGAGCTTTTGTGGCTGCCAACCAGGACAAGCTCCACATGATCATGCCGGCTGACCATCCGGTTATTCCCTGGACCACCCTGGTCATCGGGCTCTGGATTCCCAATTTTTATTACTGGGGACTGAACCAGTTCATCACCCAGAGGACTCTGGCTGCCAGGAGCCTGAAACAGGGCCAGCTGGGAATTATGTTTGCCGCTTTTCTCAAATTGCTGATACCCTTCATCATCGTCATGCCCGGAATAATTTCTTATCAACTTTACCGGGAGCAGCTCCTGGCTCCCGGGCACACCACCGACCAGGCTTATCCGCTTCTCATCCGCAATCTGGTCGGTCCCGGAATGAGAGGATTCATCCTGGCAGCCATAGCCGGAGCCGTAATCAGCACCCTCGGGTCTCTCCTGAACTCAGTCTCGACCATTCTGACCATGGATCTCTATAAACGACACCTGAAGAAAGACGCCAGCCAGGAGACTTTAATAAAAATTGGCCGGATCGCTACCATCGTTTTTGTCCTGGTGGTCTGCTTGCTGGCTCCCAGACTGGGCGACCCCAGGTTCAGGGGCATCTTTAACTACATTCAGGAATTCCAGGGTTTTGTCTCGCCAGGAGTTCTGGCCGCCTTTGTCTTCGGACTGTTCATCAAGAGGACACCGCCGGCGGCCGGGGTTACCGCTCTGATTCTTTCCGTTCCGGTTTATGGTTTTCTGAAGTGGCAGTTCGGAGATATAGCTTTTCTCAACCGGATTGCCATCAACTTCATCGTCCTGGTCATAGCCATGGCCGTCATCACGCTGCTCAAGCCGCTCCGGGAACCGAAAGAACTGCCGGTCCAGGAAAATTTTGATATGCGTTCCACGCCGGTGCTCAAATACCTGTGTGCCGCCATAGTAATTCTGACCGTCGCTCTCTACATAATTTTCTGGTGACCCGGAAAGAGCGGAGAATGATTTAAGATGCCCGCAGTAAGAATACCGGTCGGAAGAATGCTTTTACCCCTGCTTCTGGGCACAGCCATCGCCCTGACCGGCCTATCATTTTCCAGAGTCCAGCCCAAGTCAGGTCAGCAAACCGAACCCCCTTTGAGAAATGTCCAGATAATAGAGACGGGCGACCCGCCGGAGATGATTGTTATCAAAGCGGCCCGCGTTGTGCCGACCCGAAGGCAGGTATTATGGCAGAGAAAGGAAATGGCTGCCTTTGTCCACTTCGGCCTCAACACCTTTACCGGGCGAGAGCACGGAGACGGAACCGCTGACCCGAAGCTCTTTCAGCCGGCAGCCTTCAATGCCAGGCAATGGGCACGGGTATTCAAGGAGTCCGGCTTCAGGATGATAGTCCTGACCGCCAAACATCATGACGGTTTCTGTCTCTGGCCAACGAGCACCACTGATTATTCGGTTAAATCGAGCCCCTGGCGCAACGGCGGGGGTGACGCGGTCAGAGAGGTGGCCATGGCCTGCCGGGAGGAAGGACTTGATTTCGGTATCTATCTTTCACCCTGGGACCGGCATGAAAATAGCTATGGAACACCGCAGTACAATGAATTTTTCCGCCGCCAGCTTACGGAGCTGCTGACCGGCTATGGCCCGATAAGCGAAGTCTGGTTTGACGGCTACTGCGGGGAAGGCCCCGGGGGTCGAAGGCAGGACTATGACTGGGGTTCCTACTATCGGTTAATAAGAAAACTTCAGCCAGATGCTGTCATTGCCATAATGGGTCCCGATGTCCGCTGGGTGGGAAATGAAAGCGGCCTGGCCAGGGAGAGCGAGTGCAGCGTTCTTCCCCTTAACATTTCCGGAGCTTCCCTGAAGTTACTGAAAGCCGGGCACGTCCCTCTGGAAAATATATTCCAGCCTTCCAACGTCATGGGAGAAGACCTCGGGAGCCGGGAAGCAATCAGCCGGGCCGCGGCCCTTTTCTGGTATCCGGCCGAAGTGGATGTCTCAATCCGGCCGGGGTGGTTCTATCACCAGGAGCAGGACCGGCAGGTAAAATCGCCCCGGGAGCTTTTTGAAATCTATCTCCAATCCGTCGGCAGAAACTCTGTTCTGCTGTTGAATATTCCTCCTGATAGGAGAGGTCTGATAAACGAAAATGATGTCAGAGCCCTCCGCGGCTGGAGAGAGCTTCTCGACCGAACCTTCAGATACGGATACCTCAAAAAAACGGCGGTCAGAGCTTCGGGCCAGGCGCCGGGGCTGGAGGCCGGGAATCTGCTCAGGAAAAATCCCAAAACCGGCTGGGCCCCGCCCGCTGACCAGACCCGACCCTGGCTGGAGTTCACCCTCGAAAGGACGAGCCGTTTCCACTGCCTTGAAATTAGCGAAGATATAAACAGAGGACAGAGAATCGAGGAATTCTCCGTTGAAGCCTGGCAGGGGGGAAAATGGACTGAAATAGCCAGGGGAACGACTGTTGGCTACAGGAGACTCCTGACCGTGCCCCCGGTCAGGACCGACCGGGTGCGGTTGAACATACTGCAAGCAAGGGATGTTCCATACCTTAAATGCTTCAATCTTTATCGGCTGGCCGGCCCGTCAGAATAGTCAACCAACAAATGGAGAGCAGTTTCAACCGGCTTCAGATTTTAATCCAGACTGAAAGAACCCCGGGGGGGGTGAAATCCGGAATTTCTGCTCAGATTGACATGGCCGCCATAGAGGTTTAATTTTTTAATACGGGGAGGAGAAGCCGATGAAAAAAACAGCCGTCATCCTGGTGGTCCTGTTTTTGTTCGCCTGGGACTGCCTGCCGCCGGGCAAAGCAGGTTCGGAAGCTTCCTTTGACCGGCACTTAAACGCCGGACTGGCCCACATGCGCAATAAAGATTATGCCCTGGCCAGGCAGGAATTTTCTCTGGCCTTAAATCTCAATCCGAAATCAACCCGGGTGCTTAACCTGATCGGTCTGACCTATTTTCGCGAACAGGACTATGACCTGGCCGAATTGCACTTTCAGCGGGCGGTTAAAATTGACCCCAGTTTCAGTCTCGGTTATCTCAACCTGGGCGGGGTATATGCCATGAAACAGCTTTATGCCCGGGCCCGGGAATACTACGAAAAAACAATCAGTCTGAGTCCGGGGTTAGTCGCTGCCTATTACAGCCTGGGTGCAGTTTGTTTTCAGCTGGGAGATGATCAGGCTGCCCTCAACTATCTTTCCACCGGCCTGGAACTGGAGCCGGATTTCCTGGAAAAGCATCCGGATAGCCTGGCCGGAGTGCCAATGAAGGGAGCATCCCTGGCTGAGCTTTATTTTTCCTTTGCCCGTCTGTATGCCGGTCGTCAGGACCCGGAAAGAACACTCGATTACCTGAACAGGGCCAGGCAGGCCGGCTTCAGGGACTGGAAACGAATAGAACAGACCCCGGAATTTGAAAAGATAAAAGATAATCCAGCCATCAGGGAATTTCTAAAGTAAGACCCGCAACCATTTGTCATCAATCCGGTTTATTATGATGGTGTGTTTGTTTACCCGAGGCCGGAACGGGTTTCTTGACAGTCACTGCCCCTTGGTTTAGCATTTAGTTGCTTTCAGGGCGAAGCAGATTGAAAAAAACCTATTTCAGCAGGAAAAAGAGATGATAAGAAAAATCGGATCCGTTCTGATTATTCTGATGATATTGACTCTGGCGGTTTCTGCCGGCCAGAAGCAATCGGACATCATAAAAAACCTGAACCCCAAATACCAGGACTGGCTGAAGCTGGTCAATTATATCATCCTGCCCCAGGAAAAGGAGGTTTTCCTGAAACTCAGTAACGACCGGGAGAGGGACCTGTTCATCGAAACCTTCTGGAAAATGAGGGACCCCACCCCCGGCACCCCTGAAAATGAATATAAAGAAGAAATCGTAAAGAGATTCAATTATGTTAACAAGACCTTCAGGCGCGGCTCCACCCGGGAGGGCTGGATGACCGATATGGGCAAGATCTACATGATCCTTGGCCCGCCGGAAAGCATAGAAAGGTTTGAAGGGGTCAACGGCATCGTTCCCTGTCAGGCCTGGACCTATCACGGCGACCCGGATAAAGGCCTGCCGCCAGTTTTCATTTTTATCTTTTTCCAGAGACATGGCAGCATTGAATACAAGCTCTACGACCCGCTGATCGACGGGCCGGCCAGCCTGCTCCAGGACAAGAGGGGCCTGGACGGACTGACCTATGAAGAACTCTACGAAAAAGTTCAGGAAATTGCCCCCACTCTGGCCAACACGGCCATCTCCCTGATTCCTGGAGAATTTTCCTATGACTATTCCCCATCTCCCCGTTATAACCTTATCCTGGCCGATATCCTGAACTCGCCGAAGAAGGATGTCAATCCCTCCTACGCCACCCACTTCCTTAATTACAAGGGAGTGGTTTCCACTGAATATCTGACCAACTTTGTTGACTCCGAAACCCTGGCCGAAATCATTCCCGACCCGACCACCGGCCTGAATTTCGTTCATTTCTCGGTGGCTCCCAAGAGCGTCTCGGTAGATTATTACGAACCCAGAAGCCAGTATTACGTTCCGTTCCAGATGGACGTCAGCCTCAGGTCCAGAGACAAGATAATATTCCAGTACAACCGCAACATGTCGGTCTATTTTTCTGAAAGCGACCTGCCGCGAATCAAAGGCAACGGACTGTCAATTGAGGATTCTTTCCCGGTGGCCGAAGGTTCTTACCAGTTGACGGTCTTGCTGCGAAACCCGGTGTCGAAGGAATTCACCATCCTCGAAAGAACGCTGGAAGTGGCCGAAGCCGGGAATCAGCCCCGCCTGGCCAATCCGATAATAGGTTACCGGACGGAAAAATTCGCCCGGAACCAGCACCTGCCCTTCAAGGTGGCTGAAACCAAGATTCTGGTGGACCCCAAGAATACCATTTCGGCCTCAGACATCCTGGCCGTCAGCGTCAGTGTGCTCAACCTGACCGAAAGCCTGCGCCAGAACGGCCGGATCAGGATCGAACTCAGAGGCCTCGGTCCCAATAACCAGTTGACCAGGACTATAGAAATTAATCTGAGCGAAAAAGAATTCAGCCGCATCAGCAATTATCTGCGAGAAATCCCGGTTCGGGAGATGATTCCGGATTATTATGAGCTGACCCTCAGCCTGCTTGACGGCTCAGGTAATACCATCGACCAGAAAAAAGGTACTTTCATCATCTCGGCGGAAAAAATGATTGGCCACCCGATAATCCAGGCCAAAACTTTTAACCTGAATAATCTCTTTTATTATCACTACCTGCTGGCCAACCAGTACGACAAGCTGGAGCAGTTGGATAAAGCAGCCTATTATTACGAGCAGACTTTCCGGCAGAATCCACAATTCACAGAAGGTCTCAAAGATTACTGCCAGTTCCTGATCAAAGTCGGTCAGAATGACCGGGTGCTGGAAATCTCCGAAAGACTTAAGGCTGACGACAGTCAGGCTTTAGACTATCACCTTTTCCGCGGCCTGGCCCTGCTGGGAAAGCGGGACCCGACCGGGGCACTGGAGGAGCTGCTAAAAGCCGTTACCATCTATGACAGCGACACCAGAGTCCTTAATGCTCTGGGACGGGCTTACATCCAGACGGGTCAGAAAGAGAAAGCCCGGCAGCCGCTGGAAGCCTCTCTCCGGCTGAACCCAGACCAGCCCGAGATAAGAAAACTGCTTTCAGAACTGGATAAAAAATAGAGAACAACACAGCTAGCCCGGAAGGTTTAAGACTGAGGTCCCGGCCAGCGCCAGCTGTAGAGTTTTCAGAGTGAGTCCTGCCTTCCTTCAGTTTTCACCTGCCGCCGCCCCAAGAAATTATTTTGTACTTTCTGGACAGGAATAAACTCAAATCTGGCCGCCCTATCAGGTCATGCTCAGCGAACAGCAAGTATCCAGCCGGCCAGGTCGTTGATGACTTCTTCAGAGACATTTCCCGCTTTATAAAGATATTCGTCAGGAGTGATCAAACCTCTGCCCTCCATGAACAGATGATTACAATTTGGGTAAAGCTTGAAGCTCACCTTGTTTTTTCCAGCCAGGGCTTTTTTCCAGGCATTAAAATCCTCTTCAGTAACCTGGTAATCTCTCTTCCCCTGAAGAATGAGCAGCGGCTTATCAATTCTTCTGGCTTCTTCAGCCGGACGATAATCCCTGATATCAAGCCAGTATGAGGCCGGAGCTCCGAGCAGCGATTCTCCGGCTCCCCTGTCGGCCTCTGTCAGCGCTCTAATCCTGGCCACCGTCTTTTCCAGTTCCTGAAGCTTTTTCTTGCTTTCCTCAGTGGCCGGACCCTGCAGGGCCAGAAGATACCTGGTCTGCTGTAAAATGGTTTCATCCACGGGTCTGGTCAAGCCGGCCATGATTATGAATCCGGCCGCCGGCAAAGCCTTCCGGGCAATCCTGGGAACAAGCATTCCGCCCAGGCTGTGTCCCAGAACAAAAACTCTGCCGGGGTCAATCCCATCGGTCCGCCGCAGCAGGTCGACGGCCGAGACCGCATCGGCCACGGTTTCCTCGTCGACCGTAAACAAGCTCAGGAGCTGCTTATCGCTGCTCAGCTTCTGGCTGTAGACCCGGGTCCGCTTTTCATATCTCAAGACCGCTATCCCCTTTGAAGCCAGCCCCCAGGCTATGTCGCGGAAAGGCTTATTGGGGCCGATCGTTTCATCGCGGTCGTTGGGCCCGGAGCCATGAACCAGGACGACAGCCGGAAAGGGGCCTGAACCCACAGGTCTGGTCAGGGTGCCGGGCATAACCCAGTCGCCGGTCCTGACCTGGATTTCCTGTTCATGGAAGGATTCGGGACGGGCATACACCGGAGGGGGGCTCTCCCTGACTTCGAGATGGGGGACGAAGCTGAACCCGGCAATTTCAGACTGCCTGTTGAATACCACCCTCATGTCCAGTGTCTGCTTTTCAAAGGCACATGTCAGATACACAAAATCATATCCCCCCTGCGATTCAAATCTTGCCCCCTCTATCTCCTTGAAGGACCCGGTTTGGGCCTGGATTCCTTCCCAGATCATTTTAAGGGTAGCCGGTGCGGCCTGGGTTTTCATCGTCCGGTCAAAATGCTCACCGGCGGCTTCGTAATTCCCCTGACGGAGATTATCCACCAGAGCCCTGGCCCTCACTTCCAGTTCATTGAAATCGGGTTTTTCCTGGCCGCAACCCGGTCCGCCGCCCGGCAGAAGAACAGCCAATATAATCATTATAAGGATGCTTCTTCTCTCCGTTATGTACCAATCATCTTATTTTTAACCTCCCTGCCAGGCAATCGGTTTTTATGGCCATGGCCTTAATTTTTTTTGGCCAGAGGGGCCTGCTGCCACCAGATATAAAAGCCGGGCTGTCTGTCGAGCCAGCTCCCCGCTGGTCACTCAAATAATGTTAAGGCTAAAGACCGATTTTTTCAAACCAAAGTTTCTGCTTCCAGGCTGACCGGACGGAAGACCTCTTCCCTCAGGTGAGAACTGATTCCAGATGGCCCGAAAATAAAAATCCCCGCCCCCCGATTTATTCCGGAGGGCAGGGATTCAATCCTCTCTTAATAAGAGAGACGGGAAAGGCTCCGCTCGGGTCCCGTCTCAGAAACGATAATTTATGCCCACAGCGGCGTCGAAAGTGGTTCTGTTGAAACTGACCGGAAAATCGGAAACCAGGCCGTTGGAGTCCAGCTTCTCATATTTCTTGTAAAACACATACAGACCGCCGAGTTCCAGGCTCAGCCTGTTGGTCAGGTTAAGCTTCACCCCGGCGCCAACTGAATCACTGTTGAGTTCGTGGTTGATATCGTCCTGGTAATACGGGGACAGGTCAAACTGGGTGCGCAGGTAACCGGCGCTGATGGTGACCAGACGGCTGAGTTCATATTCCAGGCCCAGTCCGAGCTCGTAGGTATTGTGATTAACAAATTCTTCAGCCCCCTCCCAGTTGGCACTTTTATCGAAATAGTAGCTGAAAGAGAGATAGCCGCGGAAAGCGGGGCTTATGGCGTAGCGCAAGCCGGCCGACAGGATGGCCGGAATATCGTTCCTGAACTTTTCGCCGTCCGGGAACAGGCCGGTATCATCAACCGTGGTCTTGTTGGTCAGGGTCAACTTGGTGTTAAATTCGTACTTCAGGCTGAAAGCCAGAGAGTCGTTCGGAGTAAAGCACAGGCTGAGAATGGGAGTAAAGCCGCTGCCGGTCTGCTTGACGTTCAACTCTTTATCAGCCACCATGGCCGCATAATAATCGTAACCGTTAAAAGCAAAAAAATCATAGGCTGGCTGCCAGGAGCCGGCAATGTTGAGCATCACATCCTTGATTGAGCCTTCGTACTTGTTGGTGGCCTGAATAAGGCGGGCGCCTACACCGAGGGCCAGACTCGGACTTAAAGCATAGGAAAAGTTGAGCTGATAGCCCATGAAGACCGATTCCCCCTTGAAGGCAATGTCCACGTCATAGCCGGTGGTCGGCACGCCCATATTGGTCAGGAGCACGGGGAGCATGGAAAATGGAATCTCAAACGACGGCAGGCCGGTTTTGAAATCGGCGGTCCCGCCGCCGGCGTTAGGACCTACGCCAAAGGAAATGGCCAGATTCCCCTTCTTATAAGCTGCGTACAGATTGGGGAAAAATGGCACACGGACTTCTCCCAGGTAATTGGGGTCGTTGAGCAGAGGGAACCCGTTCATGATCTTCTTATCCTGAGTAATCATCTGGTTGTGCACCGACAGATGAAAACCATCAGAAAGCTTAACCAGGCCGGCCGGGTTGTAATAGACGCCATCAACGTCCAGAGAAGCGTTACGGGACAGCAGCCGGATGAAGGTAGCGCTCTGATTGTTGTTGGTGAGAATGCCGGCTGTGGCACTGGCGGCCAGCAGGGCCAGAATCCCCACAAGACAAACCGTTTTCTTCATACTTAACCTCCTTTGAGTTTTGCTATCTATTATCAAAAACCAAAAAAAAAGGCAAATTTTTTCTGACCGTCGGCCCAAGAAATTCCGCCCGGCCCGGGCGACCGTCCTCCCCGACCTCAACCTGGCATAGCGAGACGGCAGGCTGGCCGGAGACTGAGCGTAAGCTGCCCGGCCCGGGGGAACAAAAAGCCGCAGGCGACCTCAACCCCTTGGCCAGATTCATCAATAAAACGCCAGGTGAACCGGCAAGCAGCGGATCATTAAGAATCATTAAGATAGATAATAGAGCAGTATAAAAAACCACTTTCACTTAAAAATCCATATTGACATAACCCGGCTTTAAGAATAATTTTGAAGTATCAAGAGAAAATTCCAGCAGAAATACTGAAGAGGGAGAGGTTTTGGTTTGCGGAGCGATTTTGACTTCAACCCGGTCAGGCTGCCTGAGGGGTCCGGACCAGTAATCCTTCTTCTCATATCACTTGTATTTTTATCGGAATAGTAGGATAATGGAGTGGTTATGATGGCCGCGGTCAAACCCGGAGAGGACGCTGTCAAAATAAAGAGTCGACCGACTCCAATAACCCCTGCCCGTTCCAACTCGCCCGGCCGGATAATTTTTTCTCGTTCCAGCCTGGCTCCGGTCCATTTCCCGGAGGCCCCCGATATTCCCCTTTTACATTTGATAATAAATTAAGAGGAGGCTTGAAATGTCGGTCGTAGGCAGATACATGGTATCCAGGCAGGGGAAAGAGTTTTTGATAGAGGT
>CAZDZU010000050.1:0-7461 GCA_964509995.1 uncultured Eubacteriales bacterium
AACCGCCACAGCGGGCAGTACGTCCTCCAGGTCCTGCCCGACCAGCCGCCGGCCAGCCCCGTCCCCCCGCCTCTCGGGGTCACCGGAATTTTATTTTCGAAGGCCAGCTTCAGGATGGCCGAGATTTCTTCAGTGCTGCCCGGCCTGACCACAACTTCCGGAGCACAACCATCCAGCCGGCAGACATATTCGTCGTAGGTATAGCCGCAGACTTCATCCTGGCAGCTCAGGACGTTGTTTTGGCCGCAAATGGCTACCAGCTTTTTAATTAATTCCTGGTCTATTTTTCCGTCCATGGTTAATCCTTCTATATAATCTCCGTTAATAAGATATTATACCCGTCAGGAATCATATTTCAGCCAGCCCTGACCAGAGTTCCAGGACAGTGTGTTTTCTCTCGCCCGCCAGCCTGGTAAATGGCCCGGGGAATAAAGCCTGGCATAAAGCTCTGTCCGGGGCTGGCGCTATCCGCCGTCGCTCTCGCCCTGTTTGCCTGCTTCTTAAACCGGCTAGGCCGCGGGATTTTATAACAGCGATTTAACCGCCCTGACGATCGCTCCGGCGTCTATTTCGTACCTGGCCAGCAATTCTTCCGGCCTGCCGGAACGAGGCAGTTCCCGGACGCAGAGATGTTTCCAGAACTTCTTGTCCGGAAGGACCAGAGCCACGGCCGTTCCCAGGCCGCCCTGCTCAAAATGGTCCTCAGCCACCACCACCCGGCCGCCGGTTGCCGCCACCGAACCGACGATGGTTTCCCGGTCGATCGGTTTCACCGAGTATGCGTCTACAACTCTTATGTTTATTCCTTCTTTTTTCAACTGTTCATAGGCTTTGAGGGCCTCGTGAACGGTAATGCCGGCCCCGATAACCGTAACCGCGTCATTATCGCTCTGCCTCAGGACTTTAGCTCCGCCGGCCGGGAATTCTTCATCAGCCGGGTAAAGAATCGGTGTGGCCGGCCTGGTAGTCCTGATGTAAACCAGACCTCTGTACCTGGCCGCTTCTCTGACGCACTTTTCGGCGCAGACGGCGTCCGAAGGATACAGGACCAGGCAATCCGGAATCGGAAGGAACATAGCCAGGTCTTCCAGTCCCATCTGGGAAGGCCCGTCCTCGCCGATGCTGACTCCAACATGCGAACCGCAGAATTTGACATTGGAAAATGAATAGGCGGCCATTCTGACCTGGTCGTGAGCCCTGGTCAGGAAGGCAGCGAAAGTGGCCACAAAAGGCAGGAAGCCTCTGGCCGCCAGACCCATGGCCATTCCCACGATATTCTGCTCGGCAATAAAAGATTGAAATGAACGTCCGGGGAAGGAGGCGAAAAAGCGGTCGGCATAGGTTGAATTCTTCACGTCCCCGTCCACCACCACCACCCGGTTGTTGACCCGGCCCAGTTTTTCCAGGGCAATTCCGTAAGCCAGACGGGTGGCGGTTTTCTCCTTATAGTCGGGCAGCGGAAATTCAAAAGAATCAGTCCAGTCAGGCCTTTTCGTCCTCTCCCGGCTCTTCACGTATTTGCGGGCGTCTATTTCCGGCCCGGGACCGAGTTCGGCCAGAGCCCTTTCCAGCTCATCCGGCTTCAGGGGTTTGCCGTGCCAGCCGTTCTTATCCTCAATAAAAGACACCCCCTTGCCCTTGATTGTCCGGGCCAGGATAACCTTGGGAGCCGAGCCCTTTCTGGCTGCAGCCAGGGTTTCCAGAATCTCTTCAACCTTATGACCGTCAACCCGGTAAACATCCCAGCCGAAGGCCTTAAATTTCCGGGCATAGGCCTGCAGGTCGTGTTGATGCATGGTCGGGTCGGATTGCCCCAGCCGGTTGATGTCGACGATGGCCACCAGGTTGCCGAGCCGGAGCTCCCGGCCGGCATTGGCCGCCTCCCAGACAGCTCCCTCGGCACACTCCCCATCGCCCATCAGGACAAAGGTCCTGGCTTTAATTCCGGCCAGTTTCTGGGCCAGGGCCAGGCCGACACCAACAGATAGCCCCTGACCCAGAGAGCCGGTAGCCGCCTTAACCCAGGGCACCCGAGGCGTCGGATGACCTTCGAGGTCGCTGCTGATTTTTCTCAGGTCGAGCAGCGATTCGGCAGGGATAAGGCCGGCTTCGGCATAGGCCGCCCAGAGTATCGGGGCGGCGTGCCCTTTGGAGAGCACAAATTCGTCATTTTCCAGAGCAAAAGGTTCCCTGACGTTATATCGCATCTCGTGGAAAAAGAGACAGGCCATGATTTCGGCCGCTGACAGGCAGGTGGTCGGATGGCCCGAGCCTGCAGCCGTGGTCATCTTCAGAGAATGAATCCTCAGGCGCTTGGCGATTTTATCCAGGACGGATACAGATGGCATCATTTGACTCCCTAAAAAAATTTAGCTTTCATTATATTGTTAAAGACAGCTACTCTCAAGGAATAAAATTCAAAAATTCAGCCGCCACCCGCTTCTGGCTGGAATAAACTTCTCCGGCCCGAGGTGAAAAATTTTCGGGTCACTCACCCATCTTGGCCAGGAGACCTTTAGCTCTCACCTGCCGGAACATTCTGAAGAAAAAGAACAGAGCCAGGGTCAGGTAAACAAGGTCCAGGCCAAAAGCTTTGACCAGGTGCCCGGCTGGAAAAGTCCGGCCGAAAATGATGGCCCTCATACCTTCGAATACGTAGGAGGCTGGGATGACCAGGGCCACCTTCTGCAGGAATTTAGGCAGGACTGAAACCGGATAGAAGACAGCCGAAATCGGCTGGAAGAGAAAAGCTACGCCCCAGGCCAGGACCTCAGCCTGCTGCCCGAAACGCAGAATCAGACCGGTGGTCAGTATGCCTATCGCCCAGCCGAGTATTACCAGACAGAGCATAAACGGCAGAAGATAAAGGCCGATTATGAACAGGTTGAAGGAATAAAGGAGCCAGGCCAGCAGGGCGCTGATCAGGAATACCACCACCACCTTGAACACAGCCACCATCATCAACGAGGCCAGGTATTCCCCTATGGTCAGGGGGCTGACGAACAGGTTGAGGAAGTTCCGGGCCCAGACTTCTTCCAGGAAAGAAACAGAAATTCCCTGCTGCGAGCGGAAAAGAATGTCCCAGAGAATCAGGGCTCCCAGAAAAATGCCCAGGAAGTTCGGGGAGGATTTACCCTCGGCCGAAAGTCTGGTGATATAAAGGCTGACAAAGCCCCAGACCAGGAGGTCCAGCAGCGGCCAGTAGAAAATTTCCACCAGCCTAGTCAGGCTGTGCCTGTAAAGATAGATATGGCGAAGAAACATGGCCGAGATGCGGTGTAGTTTCATGGCCGCACCTCCCTGGCTACCTTGAGAAAAACATCTTCCAGGTCCTCGCCCCTGAACCTGGCTATCAGGTCATCGGGCGTGCCGCGGGCGATAATCTCACCGTGGTGCAGGAAAAGCAGGCGGTCGGATATTTCTTCCATTTCCTGCATGTTATGTGAGGTATAAAAAATGGCCATTTTTCTGGTTCGCTTCATCTCCAGAAGATAGGTCCGGGTTCGGTCAGCAATATCGGGGTCCAGGCTGGCTGTAGGTTCGTCCAGGAGGAGAACTTCCGGTTCGTTGATGAAGGCTTTAGCCAGATTCAGCCTGGTCATCTGTCCCGAGGACAGGGTCCGGACCGGACGGTCGGCCACCTCCTGCAATTCGAATTGTCCGATCAGATACTCTATCCGTTCTTTTGCTTTTCTCACGCCATAAAGGCGGGCAAAGACCGTCAGCGATTCCCTTAGGGTTAAAGAATATGGCATAGCCACATAGGTAGAAGAAAAATTCATTCGTTTCAGGATTTTTTCTCGTTGCCTGGGCTTCAAAGGGTCCAGCCCGAAAATCCGGATTTCTCCTGACGTGGGAGAAGTCAGGCCCAGCAGCATATGAATTATGGTAGTCTTCCCGGCTCCGTTGGGACCGAGAAGACCCAGTATTTCGCCTGGATAAAGGTCAAAAGAAACAGATTTTACCGCCTGAAAAGAATTAAATGATTTAGATAGATTTTTTACTTCAAGTAAAGGAGTGCCCGCCGTCATCACTGCTGATCTCCTGGAACTGCAGTTTCCGAACCGGATAATTAAGCTAAAATATAGCAGAACGGAATCATACTGTCCATTGCTGCCTGGTCGTCAAATGGTAAAGCTACCTGTCGAGCAGAAAACAATTCCCAATTGATAATTTAAAGGCCTTTTTTTCGCCCATCCAGAAAAAATTTAATGTAATCAGGATGGGGCTTATATGCTTTTTGAGAACGGAATCACCCTATCTGAAACCGCAACCGCTTTTGACCTGACTTTTTTCAGACGGCGGCAGCGTCCCTCTGAGGCTGCCGGGAAATTCTTTCAGAACCTGGTTCCCGGGAGAAAGATTTTTTCGTAAATGTCCAGCGCGTAACGGTCGGTCATTCCGGCGATAAAATCTGCCACCCGTCTTTCTATCGGGTCTCCCTTCGGATAATCTTTTATCCACTCCCCGGGATTCTGCTTGAAGTATTCAAAAAGCTCCCTTATTATCTTCCCCGTCTTCATCAGGTCAGACCGGGCCTCCGGATTGAGATAAACCCGCTCGTAGAGGAAATCCCTGAGGTCGATCAGCGCCTGGTAGATTTTCTGGCTCATGGCGATCGTTTTCAGTCTGTGTTTCAGGCTGCTTTCAACCACATCCATCACCAGGCGATCTATCCTTTTAGCATGATTTTTGCCAAGTATATCTGTGAGTCTGGCCGGAATGCTCTCCTCCTCAATCAAACCGGCCCGGAGGGCATCATCCAGGTCATGGTTGACGTAGGCAATTACGTCTGAAATCCTGACCACCTGGCCTTCCAGCGTTTCCGGCATGCTCTCCGGGTCATCATCCAGAATTTCTCCTCGCCCCTTGGAATGCTTGCAGATCCCGTCGCGAACTTCATAGGTCAGGTTGAGTCCTTTGCCCTCGTACTCCAGCTTATCGACTACCCGCAGGCTCTGTTCATAATGACAGAATCCGCCGGGCAGCAGGCTGTTGAGCGTTTCCTCGCCGGCGTGGCCGAACGGTGTGTGGCCCAGGTCGTGGCCGAGGGCGATGGCTTCGGTCAGGTCTTCATTCAGACGCAGCGCCCGGGCGATTGTCCTGGCAATCTGGGAAACTTCCAGAGTATGAGTAAGACGAGTCCGGTAATGGTCCCCGAAAGGAGAAAGGAACACCTGGGTTTTGTGCTTCAACCGGCGGAAGGATTTGCTGTGAATGATGCGATCGCGGTCGCGCTGGAAGGCCGTGCGGATGGGATGCGGTTGTTCCGGACGCAACCGTCCCCGGCTGTTAACGCTCAGGCAAGCCCGGGGAGACAGATTTTTCTTCTCGGCTTCTTCAATCTGCTCTCTGATATTCATGGCCGGCGCTCCTTCTGCCGCTCGTCAGGTGACAGCTGACACTCATTAATCTTATTTAAATAATCCGGGTTCTTCAAGCCCCCCCGACTTTCAGGTCGCAGGAGAACAGGGTCCCTGTTAGCCAGTAGAAGCTCCAGGCCAACCAGGCTCTTCTTTTGCGAATTGTTTTTCCGTCCAACAGAATCCCGCCCCTTCCATTATTAATTCATAAAAATAAATATGGCCCCTTTTACCTGCCCGGATTAATATCACAATCCTCGGGCGAAACAATATCCGGCTGCGCCCTGGTTCTTCCCGTTCATTCTGGTTCCGCCTTTATGACCCGGTTCAGTTCGATTATTCTGTCTTGAGGCCCAAGGGTAGTTTGAGTATAATTCAGCACTGACCGGGGTAAAAGATTGAAGATGACTGACAGGGCGCTGGAAACAATTAAAGAAAATGTCAGACGGCTTCTGGGTGAACTTCCCCCCGGAGTGGAACTGGTGGCCGCCGCCAAGCAGCAGACGCCGGAAAAAATACTCGCAGCCATCGAAGGCGGAGTCAGAATAATCGGCGAAAATTACGTTCAGGAAGCAGCCGCAGCCTTTCAGGTAATAGGCCATCGGGTTAAGTGGTCCTTTATCGGACATCTTCAGAAAAATAAGGTTAAAAAAGCGGTTGAGATTTTTGACCTCATAGAAACAGTCGATTCGCGGGACCTGGCTGAAGAAATAAATAAGCGAGCCCTGGCCGCCGGCAAAATAATGCCGGTCCTGATTGAGGTCAACTCCGGCCGGGAACCGCAAAAATTCGGGGCGTTGCCGGAACAGGTTGAAGAATTAGCCCGGGCCATTGTCAGCCTTCCCAACCTGAAACTCCTGGGGCTGATGACCATGGGGCCACTCGAAGGCGACCCGGAAGAAGCCCGGCCTTACTTCCGTTTAACCCGCGAGCTTTTCGAACATCTGAAAAGTCTCAACCTGCCCGGAGCCGAGCTTCACATCCTATCGATGGGCATGACCAATTCTTACCGGGTGGCCATAGAAGAAGGTGCCACCAGGGTGCGTCTCGGGACTAAAATCTTCGGTCCCCGTCTCTGAAAATAATTGACAGGAAGGTGTTCATGAAAAGCAGGTGGTTTGTAGTCCTCGGAGCTCTCATCATTCAGGTCAGTCTGGGAGCGGTTTACATCTGGAGCGTTTTCCAGACTCCCCTTCTCACGCATTTCCCGTCCTGGAAGGAAACGCAGGTCACGCTTCCGGCCCAGATAATTCTGGCCTGTTTTGCCCTGGCCGTCATCATCGCCGGAAGGATTCAGGACAGAATGGGTCCCAGACCGGTGGCTATTGCCGGCGGTTTGATGCTGGGAACAGGCCTGATTCTGGCCAGGTTTACAGCCGGATTCGCTCCGGGTGCGGCCCTGATCTGGTTGATCATTACCTATTCAGTAATCGGCGGACTGGGCATCGGAGCGGCTTACGTCTGCCCCATTGCCACCTGTGTCAAGTGGTTTCCAGATAAGCGGGGCCTGATTACCGGGCTGGCTGTGGCCGGCTTTGGAGCCGGAGCTTTTTTCTTTGCCCCCCTGGCCAAAGGTCTGATAACCGGCGGCCCTTATCAGCTTTTCGGGCAGAGTCTGTTTTCGTTACCCCGGGTCGGGCTTTTTAATACCTTCATGGTCCTGGGAATTATTTTCCTGATCACCATATCTCTGGGAGCCCTGCTGCTCAGAAACCCGCAGCCCGGTTATAAGCCGGCTGGCTGGAATCCACCCGTTCCCGCCGCAAACTCTGCCAGTTTCAAGGTGGATTTCTCACCGGCTGAAATGTTCCGCACCTGGCAGTTCTGGTTACTCTGGGCGATTTATTTAACCGGCTGCGCCGCCGGGCTGATGATCATCATGAAGGCCTCACCGATCTGGCAATCTTTTGCCCTCTCGGCCCTGACCTCTGGCCTGGATTCGGCCACCTTCAACAGCATCGCCTCGGCCGGAGCCCTGGCCGTTTCCATACTGGCCATCTTCAACTCCCTGGGCCGGATTGTCTGGGGCAGGATTTCTGACGCCGCCGGACGCAAAAACACTCTGATGGCCATGTTTATGCTGTGTGGCCTGATGATG
>CAZDZU010000050.1:7471-9650 GCA_964509995.1 uncultured Eubacteriales bacterium
ATGCTGTCCTTGAATCTCCTTAAAACATATTCGCTGTTCCTGATGGGCATTTCTCTGGTTGGGCTCTGTTTCGGTGGCTTTCTGGCAGTCTTCCCGGCCGTGACCGCCGATTACTTCGGAACCAGAAATTACGGCGCCAATTACGGCTGGATGTTCAGCGCCTACGGGGTGGGTGGATTGCTCGGCCCCTACCTGGCAGCCGCTCTCATGAAAACTTCAGCCATCGTCAAAATCAGGGAAATCAGAGCCGGTGGCCAAGAAGCGGTCAGGTCTCTGGTGGTCGGAGATTACCGCTTGGCCTTCATCGTGGCCGGCGTTCTCTGTCTGCTCTCAACCGCCGCCCTGTTGCTCTTAAAAAAGCCAGAAATAAACAAAGACAGGTAAGACCGAGGGCAGGAGCTCAGCCCGCAGAACCGGAGCCGGGGAAAATCGCCCGAATCCGTCCAGGGAAATAATGGCCGGAATGCCAGAGGGCAGAATCTCAGTCGGAAGTTGGACATTCCGGCCAGGAGCCAAGCGATCATTTCCCAGGCGATTTGGCCTCAATCTCCTGCTCATTTTCCCCCGGCGTCTCGTTTTCTATCACTTCAGCCTCGATTGACAACGCTTCTTCTCCCAGCATGGCCGGACTGACCTGTTTTTTGATGCTATCTATCTGGCGCAAGGGTTTTTCCAGCTGATTCTTCCGGGTGGTGTTCAGATTTTCATATTCTTGCTGGGCCTCATAGATCTTTTTGCCCATTTTTTCGAGCGACCTGGCAAACAGCTGCCATTGTTTGTAAAAAGATTCCAGCAAATTCAAAATCTGTCCGGCGGTGTTCTGCAGGTTGAAATTTTCCATCGCCTGGCGAATGATGGCCAGCACCGCGTACAGGGTTATGGGCGAACACAGAATGACCTTTTTTCTCAGAGCCTCGTCCAGAAGCTCCCGGTCATGTTCATTGATGAACGCATAGACCTGCTCATTGGGAATGAAGACCAGCACGTAATCCAGGGTCTTCTCTTCGGGATTGATATAGTCCCGGCCGGTAACTTCTTTAATCCGGTTTCTGACATCTTTAAGGAAAAGCTGCTTGAAATTTTCTTTTTCTCTTTCCCCCTGGGCTTCAAGATAGTGCAGATAGTTATCCAGAGGAAATTTTACATCCATGTTGATCTTCCTGTCCTGGGGCAGGAAGAAGGTGTAATCGGGACGCTCCCGGCCGCTTTCCAGGGACTGCTGTCTGGCATAATTGATTCCCTCGACCAGACCCATCAGCCGCAGAATATCCTGGGCCATTCGCTCTCCCCACTGACCACGGACTCTGGTACTGGCCAGGGCCTGCTTCAATTGCCCGGTCACCTCCTGCAACCGGCTGGTCTGCTCCAGGGTTTGCTGAAGATGTTTTTCCAGCTGTCCGAACTTCTCGGCCCGGTCTTTTTCAAATTCAGAGATCAGATTCTGGACCCGAATCAGGTCGGCTTTCATGCTTTCCAGGCTCTGGTCGATGAGTTTCTTCTTGCCTTCCAGTTCCAGTTCTCCCGTCCGGGTCTGTTTGCTGAGAACCTCATTGGCCACCTTGAGAAACTCATCCGTGTTCTTTTTCAGTGCCTCCATCGACAGCGAGCCAAAAGCCTCCCTGGCCCGCTCCAGTAATTGCTGCAGTTCGTCCATCTTCTGCTGCTGGGTCTGGCTGACCAGCTCCTGGGCCAGCTCCCGGGCCCGGTGTCTTTGAAAGTAGTTAACCAGCGCCACCAGCAGCGCTCCGAATACTGCTCCCAGCGCAAAAGCGATTAAAAATTCCATCTGATTACTCCTTGCTTAGAAAATCCACCCGGCCATACTTATTTGAACCGGAACCAGCGGGCCTGGAAATTCAGACCCCGGAATCATCAAAACCCGACCCGCCATCCTCTTCCGACTGTCCCTTTTCGGTCTCTTCCACCGCCCGGTCCACTTCTTCCTCAAAATCGGGGCCCATTTCTTCCCCCATTTCCCGGCCAAATTTTTTCATCCAGCGGGCCAGGCTTTTGGGGTCCTTCTCATCCAGGTCTCCCAGCTTTGACGGGTCAGCCAGACTCTCCAGGCGACTTTCTTCTGATCTGAGGATTCCCACCCGGGAGACCAGCCTGGCCAGTTTCAGGCTGCCACAGTGCTGGCAGCGCGGCTCAAACTTCGTCTGCACGGACAGAATAAGAA
>CAZDZU010000051.1:0-9621 GCA_964509995.1 uncultured Eubacteriales bacterium
GTCAATGATTCTCTGGCCAGGCAGGCTTTAAGGGTTCTCGGCTGCGCCTACCGAAAATTTCCTTCTTATCCTCAAAAGCTGGAAGCGGCTTATATAGAAAATGATCTGGTTTTTACCGGTCTGGTGGCCATGATCGACCCGCCGCGTCCCGAAGTGATTGAAGCCCTTTCAGCCTGTAAGAAAGCCGGGATAAAACCCGTTATGATTACCGGAGATCATAAAGTTACGGCGGTGGCCATAGCAAAGGAACTCGGAATGCTGGAGGAAGGAGCTCTGGCCCTGAGCGGTGAAGAATTCGATAGCCTTAAACCGGATGAATATCAGGACCGGGTGGACAGGATACAGGTTTATGCCCGGGTCTCGCCGGAGCACAAATTAAGAATTGTCAGAGCCTGGAAGGAAAAGGGAGAAGTGGTGGCCATGACCGGAGACGGGGTAAATGACGCCCCGGCCGTGAAGGAGGCCGATATCGGCGTGGCCATGGGCATAACCGGGACCGATGTTACCAAAGAAGTCTCGGATATGGTGGTCACCGACGACAATTTTGCTTCCATCGTGGCGGCGGTGGAAGAGGGGCGGGCCATTTATGATAATATCAAAAAGTTTGTGCATTATCTTCTGTCCTGCAATCTGGCAGAAATAATGGTCATGTTTGTGGCTTCGCTTATCGGCTGGCCGGTTCCGCTCTTGCCCATTCAGATTCTCTGGGTTAACCTGGTTACCGATAGCTTCCCGGCTCTGGGGCTGGGCTTTGACCCGCCCGACCCGGAAATTATGTCCAGGCCGCCCCGCCGGCCGGGGGAACCGATTATCGACCGCAGGCGGGCTGGACTGATGTCCGTTCAGGGAATTTTTATAGCTGCCTGTGCCCTGCTTGCCTTCAGCTATGTCCTGTTTGTGGAGAAGGAAGGAGTTGAAAGAGCCAGGACTGCGGCCTTTATAGTGCTTTCGGTCAGCCAGCTCTTCCATTCTTTCAACTGCCGCAGCCAGATGAAGTCTATTTTTGAACTGGGGATATTTTCCAACCTGAAACTGGTCTATGCTTTTCTGGTTTCTCTGAGCCTTCAGCTTTCGGTAGTCTATGTGCCGGCATTTCAAAAAGTATTTAAGACCAGGAATCTGACCCTTTTTGACTGGGGGCTGGTGGTAATTCTCTCGTCTCTGCCGCTCTGGGGCATGGAGATTGTCAAGCTGCTGAATAAAAAATTCCGGTTTTACCGTATTTACTGAAAAACCGGGCCGCGGAAAGCCCCGCCTTAATCGGAACCTCCATCTTCTGGCAGCAGAACCGGGGAAAATTTGAGAAACCTGCCGGCAAGGCTGCCCGTGGTTATAAGGGATTTCGACACCTCGCAAAGCAGAAGACTAAAAACTGGAGATTTGTCGCCTCTGTTTACGAGTGGATGGATTTATTGTTTATTAATGTCGGGGAATTTGACCGGGCGTCCCCGCCGCCGGTTCTTATTTCAGCGAACGGATTCTGACCTGAATTTCGGGCCTGTCTTTCAGCAGGTTTAGAAGCTTTGAGGTGTCGGTTTCGCCATAGTGGTAAGGATAAAGAATAGCCGGTTTTATCCAGCGAGCGGCTTCGGCCACCATTTCCGGAGTCATGGTATAGGGCAGGTTCATCGGCAGGAAAGCTATGTCAATATTCTTCAGATTCTTCATTTCCGGGACATTTTCAGTATCACCGGCTACGTACACTCTTTTATCAGCAAAGGTGATGACATAGCCGTTGCCCGAGCCCCTGGGGTGGAAGGGATTGCCGTCAGGTCTTTT
Source organism: uncultured Eubacteriales bacterium (assembly GCA_964509995.1). GTDB lineage: Bacteria > Acidobacteriota > Aminicenantia > Aminicenantales > Saccharicenantaceae > Saccharicenans. The sequence continues at coordinate 1,780 of CAZDZU010000051.1, forward strand.
ATGCTGGATGTTGTAAGCGGGGACAGCTTCAATTTCCAGCCCGATGACATTTAAACGGTCTCCGTTTTTCATAACTCTGAGTCCAGGCACCTGGGACTGGCAGGCGGCTGTTCCGATGACTACCGTGGAATCCTGGCGCAGAATTTTTATGGCCTCCGGGTCCAGATGGTCAAAATGCTCGTGAGTGATCAGGATGAGGTCGGCTTTCGGCAGCTGTCGGTAATCGGCCTGTTCCTGCCAGGGGTCGACGTGGATAACCCTATTCTGAAAGGAAAACATCAGCGTTCCGTGACCGAGGAAGGTGATTTTAAGGTCGCCCCGGGCAGTCGGAATCAGGTCTTCTTCGTTCTTCTGGCCCGAGGCCAGCAGCGGAGCCAGGCCCAGCAAAAGAGCCATTGCCAGTATGACCAGTTTTTCCATTGACCACCTCCTTCTTCTCATCTTGAAATTTTAGCACAACGCCCGCCGGTAAAAAATGTTTTTATTTCGGCTAAAATTTCTTATAATCTGGAATCATATCTGGCCGGGATGGGTTCTGTCCGGGCCCTGGAGACTCGTGATGAAACTCAGAAAATTATTTGCCAGAAGCTACCTGATGCTGCTGGCTTTTCTGGCGGCGCTTCTGCTGGCAGTTTTTCTGCTCAACCTGAGGCAGTTGCGGCAGGTGATGATGGACGACCAGATTAATGAGCTAAAAGAACTGGCTCTGGCTCTGAGCGTGGAGATAGCCGGCTCTGAAGCTCCGGGTCAGGAAACACTGCCGAAGATGCTCCTGACCCAGGCCAGAATCTCAAGAACCAGAATCACCCTGATTGACCCCGAGGGGCGAGTTATTTTTGACAGCGATGGCCAGGCCGAGCAGATGGAAAGCCACCGCTACCGTCCGGAAATTACCGCCGCTTTGTCCGGAAATATTTATTCAGTTGTCAGATACAGCGACACGCTGAACAGGAAAATGCTTTACGTGGCGGTGCCGGTTGAAAAAGAAGATCGGGTGATCTCAGTCTGTCGACTCAGTCGCCCCTTGAAGCTGGCAGTTATTCCTTATCTGAGGGTCAGAAACCAGCTGCTGGCTACCCTCCTGGCCCTTTTTATTGCCGGCAGCCTGATTCTATTTTTTCTGGTCAGAGCCCTCTTAAAACCACTTGAACAGATGTCGAGCGCTCTGACCCGGGCCTCAGCCGGCGAGGAACAGTTGTCGCTGGGGCCGTTTCTGGTTTCCAGGCTGGAGCCCATGGCTTCAGAAGTGAACCGGCTGCTGCAAAAATTACAGGAGCTATCCGGGGCGGTGAATTCCGACCGCGAAGTTTTCCAGACCTTCATCAACTCCAGCGATGAGGGCTGGCTTCTGGTCGACCGGGACGGACGGATAATTCTTACTAACCGGAGCCTGGAGGAGATGTTTCCCGAAGTTAAGGCCGGGAGCGAATTTTTCTGGCAGAGCCTGCGCCGGCCTGAAATTCATGACCTGGTTAACCGGGCCAGGCAATCTTCGGGGCCGATTGCCTGCCAGCTGGAAAAGGCTGGGCGGATTTATACCTGCCTTGCCAGCTGGCTGCCCGGGCGGCAGAACTATCTGCTTAAGTTCAAAGATATCACCGAAACTCTGGAACTCAATCTGAGAAAAAAAGAATTCGTGGCCAACCTGGCGCACGAACTTAAGACCCCGCTAACCACCATCAGCGGTTTTCTGGAGACGCTGGAGGAGGAAAATCTGAGCCCCGAGGGCCGGGGCTATTTTGAAATCATCAAAAGAAATACCGGCCGGCTGGTCAGGCTGGTGGAAGACCTGGCCCGGCTGTCGGAACTGGAGGAGAAGGGTTTTGAGCTGGAAAAATCACCCGTCAACCTGACTGAATTGGTCAGAGCTGTAATTGAGGCTTACCAGAAAGAGGCGGGGAACAGGGGCCTGTACCTTAAAATGAAAGCGGAACCCCTGCCTCTTATTGCCGCCGATGCCTTCCAGATTGAACAGATGGTTATCAACCTTGTGGACAACGCTCTCAGGTACACGGAGAAGGGCGGGGTGGAGGTCAGTCTGAAAGCCGAGGGGGGCGGAGTCCTGCTGACGGTAAGCGACACCGGAATAGGAATTCCGGAGGAACACCTGCCGCGAATTTTTGAACGTTTTTATGTGGTCGACAAATCGCGCTCGAGACGGACCGGCGGAACTGGCCTGGGATTGTCCATAGTCAAACATGTAGTTCTGGCTCACCGGGGAAAAATTGAGGTTAAGAGTGAATCGGGGTTCGGCTCCAGCTTCCTGGTCTGGCTGCCAGCTCTGGCTGCCGATAGCCAGAAGGAATGAAATCGGCTATAATTCTCTGTCGATTTTAATGCGGGAGTGAAAGACGATGACTGATATTGAATTCAAAGGCACCAGGCTCAAACTCAATGAAGAGGGATTTCTGGTCACCCCCGAAATCTGGGATGAAGAAATAGCCCGCTTTCTGGCCAGGCAGGCTGAGGGCATCGAGCAGATGACCGAAGAACACTGGAAGATAGTAAATTATATAAGGAGCTATTATCTGCAGAAGGGCCAGGCTCCGATGATTCGCAAAATGGTGGCTGAAACCGGAATCTCGCTCAAACACATCTATGAATTATTTCCCTCAGGCCCGGCCCGGGGAGCCTGCAAGGTGGCCGGGCTGCCCAAGCCCGACGGCTGCGTCTGATTTTAGAAGAATGGCCGGAAATTTGGGAAAAAAATTCCCGGACAGAAATTTCCTGGAAGATTCAGAGCGCCTTCGGGTCCTGTGTTCTTGGGTTTTTCAGGCTGTCAGGTTCAGCGTTTCCTGTTTCTGCTGAAGGCAGCAATTTCTCTCACTGCCTGTACAGCCGACAGGATATGGTCTTCGGTGTTAAAAGGGCCGATGCCGAAACGTACCGCTCCTTTTATCTTATCGGTACCCAGCTGCTCATGCACCAGCGGTGCGCAGTGCAGACCCGTTCGACAGGCAATGTTGTAATCCCCGTCCAGCATGATGCCCACATCCTGGGCTTCCAGGCCCAGGACGTTGAAGGCGATGACGCTGATATGGTCTTTTAAATCGTCCTGACAGTACAGGGTCACACCGTCAATTTCTTTGAGACCGGAGACCAGCATTTCGGTTAATTTCATTTCCTGATGGTGGATGTTGTCCAGGCCCTTCTGCTGTATCCATTTAACCCCGGCCTGAAGGCCGGCGATGCCCAGCACGTTGGGGGTGCCGTATTCCAGGCGGTAGGGATATTCTTCCAGGTGAGTTCTCTGGGCCGAGCGGACACCGGTTCCCCCGGCCCGGGTTAGCTTGAGGTCCAGGCCCTCAGCCACGCACAGACCGCCGATGCCGGTTGGCCCCAGCAGCGACTTGTGGCCGGTAAAGCAGACGACATCGATATTCATATCTTTCATGTCTATGGGCACTTTTCCGGCCGATTGCGAAGCATCGATAGCAAACAGAACCCCGCGTTCCCGACAGAGACGGCCGATTTCTTTTACCGGCTGGACAGTGCCGATGACATTTGAGGCGTGGTTGATTACCACCAGCCTGGTATTTTTCTTAATCTTTTTCCTGATCTCGTCCGGGTCGACGAATCCCCGGCTGTCAAAGGGAACATAATCCACCTCCACCCCCTGGAGGGAGAGATGGTAGAGCGGTCTCAGAACTGAGTTGTGCTCGAGGGTGGTGGTAATGGCGTGCTGGCCGGGCTCCAGAAGGCCGAAAATGGTCAGGTTGAGGGCGTCAGTGGAGTTGTAGGTGAAGCACAGACGGCTGGGGTCATAGCCATTAAAAAATTCGGTCAGCAATTTCCTGGTGTTTTCCACCATGTCGCCGGCTTCCAGGCACAGGTCATAGCCCGAGCGCCCCGGGTTGACGCCAAAATTCCGGTAGAAATAATCCATGAACTGATAGACTTCTTCCGGCTTGGGGTAAGAAGTGGCTCCATTGTCCAGAAAGATGATGTTCATCTGATTAGCCTCCATGATTTTTTGAAGTTATGGCTGTCCGGCCGGAAGGCCGGCAGTGGGGATGGCAATTGTTATCCATGGCTCTGAATCAAGTTTTTTATATTAATCAAAATAAGATTCTAAATCAACCTCAAAAGCCGGGACGGTATCCTCTTTGTCTTCCTGACACGGCACTGAAAGGAGAGAGGGGCTGTCACGGGATACCCTTCTTACAAGCTTGTTGCGGTTATCCTCCGGCGGGAAATTACCTGCCCTGAGGACGGCAGAGAATGCCTGGCCTCACTCTCCTTCAATAACCAGAATGACCAGCTTTGATTGCCGAAAGGGAGGCTGCAAAAATCGGTTGACATTAAGCTGGCGGGGATAAAAAATAGGAAACGGTTACGGAGCAGATCCAATGAGTAAGTCGAAAAAAATTATTTTGTTCTGTCTGGTTATAATTTCCGGCCTGGCTTCAGTCGTCAGTTTTCTGAAGACTGAAGAAAAATTCGACCTGGTAATCAAGAACGCCCGGGTCTTTGACGGCAGCGGCAATCCCTGGTTTCGGGCAGACATAGGAATCAGAGGACAAAAAATAGCGGCCATTCGGGACCGGATTGATCCCCATAAGGCAGCCAGAGTAATAGAAGCTAAAGGCCTGGCGGTGGCTCCAGGTTTTATCGACATTCACACCCATGCCGACCGAGACCTGCTGGAGATTGCCGGGTGCGAGAATTATCTTTCCCAGGGGGTAACCACACTGGTCGGTGGAAATTGCGGCGATCATGACTTCCCGCTGGCCGGCTTATTCTCGAGTCTCGAGAAGAAGGGCATAGCCTGTAATTTTGCCTCACTGGCCGGCCATAACACCATCCGGCGCCGGGTCATGGAGCTCAAAATGGAATCGCCGACGGCCGAGGAAATGACCCGGATGAAGGAGCTGCTGCGACAGGAGATGAAAGCCGGGGCCATCGGCCTGTCTACCGGCCTGGCCTACCTGCCCGGAACCTATTCCAGGACCGAAGAGCTGGTAGAGCTGGCTTCGGTGCTATCCGAGTTCGGCGGTTTTTATGCCTCCCATATCAGAAACCAGGGGAAAAGGATAACCGAGGCCATCGAAGAGGCCATTACCATCGGTGAAAAAAACGGAATACCGGTGCAGATATCTCATATCAAGCTGGCCGACGAGGACGTCTGGAACCAGCTGGAAAGAATCACCGTGCCGGTGGAAGCGGCCAGAGCCCGCGGGGTGGAAGTGACACTTGACCAGTATCCTTACACCGCTACCAGTTCCGGTTTTACCAGCAGCCTGCCGCAGGATATCTTTGAGGGAGGACGGGAAAAATTTCTGGAGAGGCTGCAGAACCCTGAAATTTATGCCCGGGTCAAGCAGGCGGTCATCAGAGGTCGCCTCACCTCAAACCGGGGTATAGACAGACTGGAAACCATTTTTATCGCCCGCAGCCGGAAATTCCCGCAATATGAAGGAAAAAATCTGAAACAGATTCTCGAGCTTCAGGGTCGGCCGGGCACCGTCGAAAATGGAGCGGACCTGATTATCGACCTGGTCAAAGAGGGAGACGTTTCAGCCATCTTTTTCCAGATGGACGAAAAGGATGTCGAAGCCCTGATGAGGCTTCCATATGTTATGATCGGCTCTGACGGCGGTCTTCAGGTGCCCGGGCAGGGGAGTCCGCATCCCAGGAGTTATGGAACTTTTAGCCGGGTTTTGAGCGAATATGCCCGGGAAAGGAAAATAATTGGCCTGGAAGAAGCGATCCGCAAGATGACCTCGCTCCCGGCCCAGACCATGAGGCTTAAAGACCGGGGAATGATCCGGGAGGGGTATTACGCCGACCTGACCGTTTTCGACCCGCTGGAGGTTAAAGATACGGCCACTTTTGACCGCCCTCACCAGTACAGCAGAGGAATCATTTATGTTCTGGTAAATGGCTGTCCGGTGCTGGAGCAGGGCAATTTTACCGGGCAGCGGCCGGGAGCAATCATTCGCGGTTCCGGATTCAATAAAAATTGAAGATTTTTTATCCGGAGTATTGATTTTTGAGCTGATGGTGCTACTATTTAGGGCTAAAAATGAGATACCATCTTTCTCTCGGGAGTAACCTCGGCCAGCGAGCCCGCCATCTGGCTCAGGCTCGTAATCTGCTTAAAAAAGCCGGGGTCAGAATCATCCGGCAATCATCCATTTACGAGACCGAGCCTGTCGATTACCTGGATCAGCCCTGGTTTTATAATCAGGTGCTGGAAGTGGAAGCGGCCCGGAGTCCGATGGCACTGCTGGAGCTGATCAAGGGCATCGAACTGAAAATGAAGCGCCGGCCGACAGTGGATAAGGGTCCCCGGGTGATTGACATCGATATCCTTCTGGCCGATAAGACCGTGGTTCAGACCAGCAAACTGATTGTGCCACACCCCCGGATGAGTTTCAGAAATTTCGTCATGGTTCCGCTCTCTGAAATTGCTCCGGATTTTGTGCATCCGCTGTTTCACCTGCCGGTTTCGGTACTGGCCCGAATGACGGGCGACACTTCCAGGGTCCGCAAGGTGGAGGAAACTCAACCTCTCCAGGCAGTCTGAGCTGCTGCCTCCCGCCTCGAATTGGTCCAGCCGTTGATTCCCGGGGGTTTTCCTGTTCCGGGCAGAATTGTCTGGTTCCCGGTTTCAGTGCCGGAACCGGATCCGGGCGACTCTGATAGATCTGATAAACAGGAAAAGGCTGGCTCCAGGAAATTAAGGTCTCTCTTCGGTTCGGCTTGCCCTCAGCCGCAAGCCCTGACCGGATTTTAGGCCTTAAATTTTTCCAGCAGTGTTTATTTAATCGTTCCGTAATATATTGAATTGAACAGCAGCTTGAAGGTGCCGCGTGACTGGGCTCTGAACTGAACCGGGAATCCCAGCAGAATCAACCGGCCCTTTTCCTGAGGAACCTCAACCACGGCCGCCTTTTGCTGGATTAGTTTTTCTCCATAAATCCAGCCGCTCTGCAGCAGGTTGTCGGCGGCATATTTTGCCACGATTCTGGGAGAACTTTTCTGGTCGAATGAGGGAAAGACATCGAAGGCACAGCTTTCGGCAAAAACCACCGGCTGCTCTCTGTCCATTCCGTAAGCCACCGGATGAGAACGGTCGAATTCAGCGAGAAGAATCGAACCCGAACAGTTGAATTCGTCCCGCCGGGCTTTTTCCAGGACGTTCCTGACAGCCGGTTTGAAATGACCGCTGGCCAGGTTGCAGGAAGTATTCAGGAAGACCAGCGTGCCTCCCTGTCTGACAAATTCTTTCAGATTATTGACACCACGTTCGCTCAGACCACCAACGTAATCGGGAGGCATGTCGCCCTTGCGGTAACCGTTGAGCAGGAGCTCGGGAGAATAATGGTCGGGAATTATTATGGTGTCGTATTGAGTGGCCAGGTGGCCAGCCTTGATGTCGGCATCATGAAGGCTCCGGTAGCTAAATTCATGCTCATCCAGGACAAACCTGGTCCAGCCTTCATCTTCAACTGCCACCCAGGACTGGTAGACTCCAAGGCGCGGAGTGCGTACCTCGGCCACTTCCACCGTCGGGCGGGCGCCGCAGGCCTGGATTTTCAGGCCCAGCTCCCTGGCTAACTTTTCCATGAAATCGCGGCCAACCGAGCTGGCGATAATGGTTCCTTCAGAATAATTCTGTCCGTCATGAGTAAAGCTCTTCCGGGCCCAGGCGATTTTCCCTTTCTGTTTCAGGATGCGGTTCATGGCAACAAAGGAAGCATTCTGGGCGTGGTCGATGAGGAAAACAGCCGCCCCCGAACCTTCGCATTTTCCCGGGGCGGGGGCCACTTCCTGAAGGCGGTTCAATTTAACCGTGACCGGACTGCCGGCGGCCTGAACCTTGAGGTTGAACTGGTA
>CAZDZU010000052.1:0-9582 GCA_964509995.1 uncultured Eubacteriales bacterium
TCCGCTTATTGCCCGCGCTCCAAAATTAAAATAAAATAATCCAGCCTGAGCCATGGGGGTGCGGAAATAGTTTAATGAGATATTTTTTCTGGGGGCTGGTGTTCTTCTGGTGGACAATGGATTTCTATCTCCTGGTTTTCAAGCGAAACAATGAGCAGAAGGTGGCCGAAAGAAAGAGCAAATTCATCGTCACCCTTTTAATTTTTGCCGGCTGCAGCTAATTCCGCTCCCGGATCAAATCCGGTGGCCGCGGGGAAAGGAACCGATTGAGCTCCTGAGCCGGAAAATATTTTCTCTTCCGAGTTTTAAGGGTCCGGGCAGTCAGCAAGAGCGATAAGGAATGATATATGAATACTCATTCATGTATCGATTTTAAGGTAAATCAGTCTCCTGACTACCGCGGCCAGCTTGCTTTTTCTCTGCCGGTCGCCAGATGAAAATGGGGGACGGGGTGGAGTCCCGTCAGTCAGCCTGTCTTTCCTCTTCCGGCTGGAATCCGATCCGGGCTGACTCCCCGGGGCGCTACCTCGTCCCCCATTCTCTTTACCTGGCTGCTGCTTTTAAGGCCGGGATTTAATCTGTCCCTCAGCCAGGAATTTTTCGCCCTGTGTTTCATATCCTGCTTCTCGCTTATCCAAGGATATAGGTGAAAACAGAAACAGATTCCACAATCGGTCTGGCGGCCAGCATGATTTTGTCCACCGTCAAACCGCTGGCGATTAAACTGAAAATACCCAGTGAAACTACCGTGGCAATCATTGCGGTTGCGATCCTTGTTCCGAATTTCATTTTCTTTCTCCTTTCAGGTCTGTGAATCTCATTTTCATGAGCTTCATAAGTTAAGACGAAGCCCGGGACCAAAAGGTTCCTGAATTTGACTAAATATTAATTCAGCAGATTTGTTCAGAAGAACGATGATTCAGACGGATTCGAGGCTGCTGGCGGATCGGACAGGCAAGATTAAGTCTTCTCCCTTTAGACCGGCTTAAGGCAGAAACGCTTCCGGCAGGGTCATTGTCCTTACTTAAAGAAACGCTGTTTGAAGCAGCAAAAAATCGATAATTAAAGAATGGGAATCTCAATCGGGTTAAAGTTTATACCTCGAGTCAGATTATCAAAGATTATCTGATGTAATTATCTTCTGGTCAGAATCGCCCCTGCCCCGGAAGCCCTTAAAATGAATATCAGGGCGATGGCGGCCAGGGTAAGCGCCAGAGTAACGCCCGTGGCTTCTTCGGACTTGAGTTTGTGCCGCGACAGCAAACTGACGGCCATGATGGCCGGAGGCATGGAAGATTCTATCAGAATGGTGAAGAAGGCTGCCTCGCTGGTCGTCCTGAGGGTAAGGAGAACCAGGAACAAAGGAAGAACCATTCTAAAAAAACCGGCTTCCAGGATTTTTCTCGGCTCAATTTTCTTAACTTCAAATCCCGAACCAAAGTACACCAGCATCAGCGGCAGACACCACCAGCCGACCGATTCCGCCAGGCTGAGGAACTTTTCCGGCAGCCTGACTCCACTCAGAACCAGGGTCAATGAAATCAGGCTGACGGTTACCGGGGGAAAAGACAGAGTTCCGGTTAACGCTTCCTTCAGGCTGCCCTGATCCCGGGAATAATTGATGGCCAGAAAGGAAGCCAGCGGTATGGCCAGAATCGAACTGGCGGCTGAATACAGAACGGCCGGAGTCAAATCACCGGTGAACAGGGCCACCATCGGGAAGCCAAGGGCGGCCGTGTTGGGGAAGACAGCCAGCACCATTAAAGCGCCCCTCCAGCCCCGGTCCTCTGTCAGGAAACGGCGGCCGTACAGGTATGAGCTGACCAGGCTGGTCAGCGTCACCGCAGCCACATAAAAAAAGACTTTTTTCAGACCGGCCAGGTAAGCCAGGTCTTTCCCGGCAAGGCTGGCCAGCACAAAGAAACTGAGCAGGATATCGTTGGCCAGTATCCCGATGAATTCAAAAACAGCTTTTTGTTTAACCGATAATTTTAAGATGAAACCGGCAGCAATCAGCGCCAGAATTGTCGGTATGGTCACCGCTTCGGCTCCTTGTCCGGCAGACTTGATTTCATGATGAATCAGTTTTTCTTATGAACCCGTCTCGGCCGGTTAGCGGACTTTATACCAGATTATGGCCTGCTGATAAAGCCGGAAAGCTTCTGTAAATCTCAGCCCGGCAACCGATAAAAAGAGTTCCGGTCGCCACCGGCTCGTGCCGGGCGGCCTCATTCCCGGCTCCGGACAGATGCCGTTCGAATGAACCTTCCTGAAAGATCCAGCTGCCTATTTTCACAGAGCCGGCCCGGCCAGGATCTCCTGGTTATCAGCCCGCCTATTTTCTGACCCTGATCGGATAGGGCCGCCGCTGCATCTTCTGCGGCGGGTTCTTCTTCAGCATGTCCAGGATGACGTCAAGAGCTTTTTCCAGCTGCGGGTCGCGTCCGGCGGCGTAATCAGCCGGAGTGATTTCGACCTCGATGTCGGGCGGAACGCCAACGTTCTCTACACCGAAACCTTCTTCCTCGGTCCAGAAAGCCAGGTTGGGCGCTGTTATGCCGCCTCCATCCATCAGCACCGGGAAGCCCAGCACTCCTACCAGCCCGCCCCAGGTTCGCTTGCCGACCAGCGGGCCGAGCTTGAAATGCCGGAACATCCAGGGCAGCAGGTCGCCGCCCGAGCCAGCCATCTCATTAATCAACATGACCTTGGGCCCCTGGATGGAAGCGCTGGGCGTTTTCAGGTCGGCGCCATAGCGCATGGCCCACATGGCGATAAAAGGTTTGCTGAGCCAGTCGATATAGTAATCGGCCACCGAACCGCCGCCGTTAAACCTTTCATCCACGATGATGGCCTCCTTGTAGGCCTGGGGGAAGAAATAACGCCGGAAATACATATAGCCCTGGGTTGAAGTGTTGGGGACATAGACGTAGGCCACGCGTCCGCCGCTGGCTTCCTCCACTTTTTTTAGATTGCCCTCAACCCAGTCACGATTGCGGAGGGCAAAATCGTCAGCCACCGGCACCACCTGGACTGTCCTGGCTCCTTTGCCGTCCGGGCTTGGCCCGACCGTGATTTCTACCAGCTTGTCTGCCTTGTTTTCAAAATACCTGAACAGGTTGTCCGGCGGAATAAGTTCTTTGCCTTCCACGGCCAGCAAATATTCTCCGGCTCGGACGTTGACTCCGGGTTCGGTCAGCGGAGAGCGCAGGTCGGGATTCCAATTCAGACCGCCATAAACCTTTTTGAAGCGGTAGCGTCCGCTGGCGATTTCAAAATCAGCGCCCAGCAGGCCCACCTGGATCGTCTTCCGTTCGTAAGGGGTGTCGCCGCCACCTCCCCGGTGATGGCCGACGGCCAGCTCGCTGCACATCCAGGAGATGACCCGGTTCAGGTCCTCGCGGCAGGAAAGCTCGGGCAGGAATTTTTCGTATTTAGTCTTCATGGCCGGCCAGTCGCAGCCGTGCATTTTCGGGTCGTAGAAGAAATCCCGGTTGATCCTCCAGACTTCGTAAAAAATCTGCTTCCACTCGGCCGCCGGGTTTATTTTCACTTCTATCGAATCTACGTTGATCCGGCCCTGCCCTACCTGAATTTTATTGCTCAGGCTGGTTATTCCCCAGGTGTTCCGAGCCACGTAGAGGATTTTCTTATGGTCGGCCGAAATCAGGTAATTATTTATTCCTTCCATTATCACTTCGTCTTTGCGGCTCTTGAGGTCAAATTTATGCAGTCTGGCGCTGCGGGCGGCCGGAGAGAATGCGGCTCCTATGGGCAGGGTCGGAAATTCCAGGTAGTAGATATTTCCGCTATCTCCGGTTTGCAGGCTGGAGTAGTTTCCTGGTGGAACGGGCAGAGCGACAATCCGGTATTGCAGGCCTTCGAGATCGATGACCGTGCCTCCGGACTGGCTTTCAGTCTTTTCCTTTGCCTGCGGAGCGGGAGCCGATTTTTCAGTCTTTCCGGCGGGCCTGGTTTCCGCGGTTTCTGGGCCGTTTTTCTTTTCAGCCGCTTTTTCTTCGTCGCTTTCTCTGGCCAGCGGGTTGGGCAGGTCCTTTTTCAGAACCGCCAGATAGATGGAATAACTGGCCCGCAGGTCGGCGTTGGACATGTCAAACCACTGCTTGACCGGGCCAGCATCGGTTGAAGCCAGAAAGTAAAGATAATTTCCGCTGGCGTCAAACCTTGGCTCGGCCACTTCGCTCAGGCCATCGGTAATGGCAAAAGACTGGTCCCTGTCGAGAGAATACACAAACACTTTCTGAATGTAGGTCTGGGTGTTGAGCGTGTAGGTTATCCATCTGGAGTCGGGCGACCAGCTGGCATGCATTTCGCTGATGCGGCCCGGCCCGTAAAGGTATTCGGAGGCGATTTTCTTGATGGTTCCCGTCTTGAGGTCCAGCCAGAAAAGAGACAGTGAATTGTCGGCGAAAACAATTTTCTGGCTGTCGGGCGACCAGACGGCCGAACCGTAAAAACCGGCTCCCGGCAGCTTGAATTTTCTGACCGATCCTTTGCCGTCCTGGGACCGCAGGTGCAGTTCATATTCACCGGATTCATCGGAAAAGTAAGCGATGGTTTTCCCGTCGGGCGACCAGACCGGAAAGCGTTCGTGGACGGCCAGAGTCTGGGTGAGATTGCGATAATCACCTTTTTCAGCGGGGAAGGTTATGATTTCTCCCCGGAATTCAAGCACGGCCCGGGCTCCCGAAGGTGACAGGTCGGCATTGCGAATCCAGCGGGCTCCTTTAGCATAACGTTCGCGCAGCTCAATCAGGTCGGTGGAAATTCCTGTGACCAGACGGCTGCTATTTCCGGTTTTCGGGTCAAAGAGATGCAGGTAGCCGGACTGCTCGTAGATGATCCGGTCTTTATTGCCCGAGGCGTCGATGATCGGAAAATCAGTGTAGTTGGTGAGCTGCTTGATTTCCCGGTTCTTCAGGTCATAGCTAAAAAGGTTGAATTCGCCGTTGCGGTCTGATAGGAAATAGAGTTTCCCTTCCGACCAGACCGGGTCGATATCGTTGCAGCGGCCTTCGGGCTGGGGAATCTTGTCGACGGTGTTATTCTTGCGGTCATAGATGGCAATGATTGAATTGCGGCCGCCGCGGTAATTTTTCCACTGGCGGAAAGCGTCGGGGAAATGGTTGTAGGCGATGTAGCGGTCGTCGGGGGAAACTTTCGCCCGGTAGACATAAGGAATCTTGATTTCTTCGGGGAAACCGCCATCGATGGAAATCATGAATAGATTGCTGGTCCCGCGGGTGGTGGCGTTTCGGGTCGAGGTAAACATGATTTTTTTACCGCAGGGGCTGAAGTCCTGAACCATATCCGGGCCTGGATGCCAGGTCAGGCGGCGGGACTGGCCGCCTTCGGCCGGAATCAGGTAGAGGTCGACATTACCGTCGCGCTGGGCGCTGAAGGCAATCCATTTTCCGTCAGGTGAAAAAACGGGCAGGCTGACAACTTCAGCTTCTATGGTTAACTGCCTGGGATTTTTGCCATCCAGGTCTGCGGTCCAGAGGTTGCCGGCGTAGACAAAGGCGATTTTATCCGGGCCGACGGCCGGCCGGGTGAGCAGGGCCGTGTCTCTGGTGTTGACGGCCAGCAGAGTGGCAGGCAGCACCAGAAATAAACATATGAACAAGATCAGATGAAGATTTTTTTTGATCACGATTACCCCTCCATATTCTTTTTTTTATTTACCCGCAGATTATATCTTATAGTCCAAGAATTTACATCTTATTTATCTTGATCTTATCATTTTTTGAAGCAGCTCTGTGCCTGTACAATTTTTTTATTTATGATTTGAGCCCCTGAAAAAGCCGGGGTCTTCCCGGCACCAGGATTCTGTGTTTGCCGCTTTGCTTCATCATTCTTGCTTAAGAACCGAGCTTTGAGCTCCTGAGATAAAAAGCTTTTATTCTTCTCTCTAATTCCTGAAATCGTCAGTGATTCAGTGATTAAGTGTCTATTCTTTTTGCAATGAGGCAGGTATAATTAAGCTAAACAGACATCAGCAAGAAAGGAATTAACCGGATGAAAAAAGGGTTCCTTCTTATACTGCTGGCATCGGCCATGCTCCTGGGAGAGGCCCGCCAGTCTTTCGGACAGTGATTTTTGGACGTGGGAAACGGGGCAGTTCTAAGCGGCTATAATGACGTCGAGATTCCCAGGGATACCGGGACCCGCTTTTCGCTCTCTGAAGACCTGACCACCGAGGCCGCCTACTTTTTCCGGCTGCGGGCTGGCTATCAGTGGAAGTCCAGGCATACCATCTCAATTCTGGTAGCTCCGTTAAGACTGCAAGCGACGGGCAGCCTTGACCGCGAGGTTTTTTTCTACGAAGAGTTTTTTCCGGCGTGGATTCCACTGACCGGACACTACAAATTTAATTCCTACCGCCTGACCTATCGCTACGATTTTGTAAGAAAAGGCAGGTGGCAGGTGGGTGTGGGTTTGACGGCCAAGATCAGGGATGCGGCCATTAAAATTGAAGGCGGCGGGCTATCTTCTACCAAGACCAATGTTGGTTTTGTTCCGCTCATCAACCTCCGCATTTTCTGGCAATTCCATGACAGATGGGGTCTTTTGCTGGAGGGGGATGGGGCTGTGGCCAGGCAGGGCCGGGCAGAAGATTTTTTGCTGGCGCTTCAGTGGAAGGCAAAAGATAACCTTACTCTAAAATTCGGTTACCGCCTCCTGGAGGGGGGAGCTGATGTGGAGGAGGTTTACAATTTCTCCCTGCTGCATTATTTAAGTGCCGGATTGACTTTTTCTTTTTGAGTTGGTGCCTGCCAGAACCTCAACCAGGCCATGGAGCAGAGTGGCGGGGCCTAAGAATCTGATTTGGCCATCGGTCTGTAATTTTTAAGCCAAAAACAGCACGAGCAGGGGCGAAAGACCGGTTAATTTTAGTGCCTGAAAATTTAATAAAATCTTTGGATGGCGGCGCACCGGCCGGCACCGGTATTTTATTAACCGGCATAAGAGAGGTTTTCAAGCCAGGTGGTTAGCATAACCGTCAGGGCTTAAGTTTCACAGGATTCCGGCAGACTTTGTGGATCAGAAGAAAAAAATAAAAAGTTTAGGCCCGGGGTTCAGAAAACAGCGTGATGAGCATCTGGCCCACATTTTTAAGGGCCGACGTGAACCATAGGCAAAGTGACCTCAAAATCCTCAGTCCTCAGGGCATTGTCCCTTTCTAAATTAAGCAGATGGTAATGCCCCATTTCCATGGAAGCGATGTGGAGAAGAAGTTTATGCTGTTCTGAGCCGGAGACGAAATTTCGGGCAATTTCGAGATAGAAGTCATGGGCGGCTTTTTCCGCGGACATGGCTGCCAGTAATACCTCGCTCACCGGCATGGTTTCTTTTTCAATCTTAAGTTGCGGCAGAGGCACGGGGCTCTTTTCCGGAACAGTTATCTCCTTTTCCTGAAACTGCTGTCGGTACAGGTTTTCCAGCGCCTGCCGGTGCTTTTCTTCTTCAGTTGCCAGAAACACTATTCGGTCCTTGAGAAAAAAATTAGCGATGGGCTTGGCCAGGTCTTGATAAAAATCCCGGGCTTCAATTTCGCTTTTATAAGCGGTGAGCAATAAATCTTTAAGCGAATATTTCGAGTAATTCATTTTGCCTCCCTCATATCCTTTCTACACTCAGGCCATAACCCTGTCAAGAAATACATTTTGATAACGAAAAAGCTAAGAGACAAAAGCGGGCGAATGACTTCCTTTTGCCCACCACTTTAAGCTTTCTTAAGGCCTTTACCGTTAGCTGGCTTACTATCAGCCCCCTCGATATTTCCTTAACCTGGCTTCATTGCACTCTAACCTGCAAGTATGACCTGATATTATGCACCGGCTGCCTCGAGTTAGATTATCTGAAAATGGCCTAAGGAAGAAACGCTTACCAGGAGATCTGGCCGGTCGCCCCAGCGAGAGGCCAAATTCTTTTAATTTAACAGATCGGTTTTTGGAAAATTTTTGTTTACAACAGAAACAGCTAAATGTGATAGTAAGCAACCATATACATGAAATATACGTGTTAATTAGAAAGCGCCAGGAGAAACAGATGAAAAAAAATTTATGGTTAATAATCTTAGTTGCAATTATCAGCTTAATCCAGTGCCGGAGCTATTTTAAGGGAGATTCCCAATCCAGGCATTCTGTGGTTGTTGATTACCTGATGGCCGAGCAGGCAATCAGCTGGCTGGAATACATAAAACAGGAAACCGACCTGGAAAAAATCAAACAGTATTTTATGGTGGAGGTGGCTCCAACTGAGGGCTGCCAGTCAATTATCCATCACTGGAAGCGCTTCAGGGATTGGAACGAAGAGATATTTTTTCAATTTATCATGGAAGCCCTTGATAAAATTCCGACCGATAAGCCCCTGAAAAACCCCGACGGCTCCTGGACTTCATTGGCCATGAGGAGAAACCTCTGGATGTATGCTCTGAACAATACCGAAAAGCTGAGAGAAGATCTTGATAAACTAAAAAAGGCCAGGGTAAGAGATGCTGCTCTGGAGCTGGCCAGCCGATATCTGCCTGATGAGGCAGACATAAGCAATCGTTTCTATGTCGTCCTGTTTGGGGCTTCAAGCGCCTTCTCAGTCGGAGAGGAGAACGGATATGACCTTCTCCAGCTGCCCAAAACTTCCACGGGAGAAATAGATATTGAGAGAGTCATTCAGACTTTCGCTCATGAGATGCATCATTCAGGATTCGACAACTGTGCTCGAAAGTATATGTCTGAAGTTAATGGAGAGGGAAGAATCATGCTGGCAGGAATCCTGGCTTCTGAGGGTATGCCGACTCATTTTATCAACCGCCAAAGAGAAAATTTAGAGCTTATGAAATCAGCTCCAAATGAGATATTCAGGATGCTGGCTGCTCAATGGGAAGATCACCTGACCAGATTGCCGGAACTTTACCGGGAAGCGGAGAATGATATCCGCCTTAACATGAAAGGAGAAATCGGACAGAAAGAAATATTCGAAAAATGGATGAGCGGGCTTCAAGGACCGGCTTATGCTCTCGGTTCAGACATGTTTTCTGTTATTGAAAAGCACCTTGGAGTTGAAGAAGCAAAAAAAGTTGTCCGAGACTACAGACAGCTTCTCTCGGTTTACAATCGAGCCGCAGAAAAAGGCATTGCCGGCGGAGAAAAGTTGTTTGTTTTTGACAAAGATCTGGCCGAACAACTGGCAAGATTCACAGGAAAGAACTGATCAGCTTTCGCTTTCATTAAATTATTTAATCAGGCGAGAGGGGCCTTGCTCTTAAATTATTAGCCTCTGAAAAATTGTGATGGGGCCCGCTCTGGCATACCGGTCAGTCTGAGCGGAAAAAGTAGTGGGCTAAAAACACTGGAAATCAACCCCGGCAAAAATTAAGAAGTCCGACACAATACCGATTAAAACTTTGCACCCAATCAAGCCGAAGGCCGGAATCAATTTCCGTTTCCTGACTCTATCATATCATACAGAGAACACAGGTTAGCCCGGCAGGGCTCATTCTTTTAACCTTCTTTGACAGGTCTGGTGAATGCTTTCCCTTATGACTGATAGCTTTCTTCC
>CAZDZU010000053.1:0-9445 GCA_964509995.1 uncultured Eubacteriales bacterium
AGATACAACCAATTAATTAAATAATTGATAATAAATAAATTACAAGAACAGTTCTCTTAAAATCCCCTATTGCGGGGCAATTATTGTCAAGCATTATGCCTGGCCTATGCCATATTTTGTCAACTCCTATTCTTAATCCTTTCCTCTTATCTTTCATAAACGTCTTCTCTATCGTTTTTATCCAATCTTAAACCAACCTCATATGGCCAGCCTTGAAGAGTAATTCCGTCTTTTTGAATGCTTTTCGCTACCGCGGTTCTTCCGCTTCTTTTTATGCTTTTTTCTTTGTCCTTCCTCATTAGCTCCAGATTCCTTTTTCCAACGATATCCTCTATATCTTCATGATCAATCATCAAGTTGTGCCTCTGTCTCTTCAAACCAATCCTTTTCCGCTGCCATCGCCCTGATACCGAGAAACGATGAGCTACCACCGCTCCTCCACCCCTGGCAGGCCACGATAGTCGCTAAATTCCCCGGTCTCAGGATCGCACACAGCACTTCAGGTGGGATCAATCACCGCGCCCGCTTGCCTTGATTATTCGTAGTGGCATTATACCACAAAATAAGCCTTATCGGGCCGCCTCCCTGCCTCTCTACCTCCCTACCTTTCACTTCCCCCGGCATTGATCTGGTTGGCTTCCTCCTCCCCCTCTCTTATCCTCGTCTTCAAATCATACTTATCAATAAGATACCGCAAAGTCCGGTAGCTTACACCCAGCAGGGGCGCGGCCTTTTTCATCCGTCCGCCGCTTTTCTCCAGCGCTTTAATGATATATTTCTTGGCAATATCGTCGAGATGCCGGTTGAGGTCAAACCCGGCCCCCAGTTCGACCATTTTCTCTTCCCTTTTTACCATGCCCAGCATCTCCGGCGGCAGACAGGCCGGGGTTATCGTCTCCCGGTCTTCAATGGCCACAATCCGTTCGATCACGTTCTCCAGCTCTCTGATATTCCCGGGCCAGGTGTATTGCTCAAAAATCCCCACCACTTCAGGGGCCAGTCTCTTTATTTTCTTTCCCATCTGCTGGCAGTACTTCTGGAGAAAATGCTGGGTCAGAAGAGGAATATCCTCAACCCGGCTCCTCAGTGGCGGCATTTCAAAAGAAATAACGTTCAACCGGTAATACAGGTCTTCCCGGAACTTTCCCTCTTCTATGCGTTTCTTCAAATCCTGGTTGGTGGCAGCAATTACCCGGACATCAATCGGAATTTCCTCAGTCCCACCAACCCGTCTGATTTTTCTTTCCTGAAGGGCCCGCAGGAGCTTGACCTGGGTCCAGGGAGACATCTCGGCTATCTCATCAAGAAACAGGGTGCCCCTGTGAGCCACTTCAAACATGCCTTTTTTGTCGGAGATCGCTCCGGTAAAAGAACCCTTGGTATGGCCGAAAAGCTCGCTCTCCAGCAAATTCTCCGGCAGGGCGGCGCAGTTTATGGTCACAAACGGCTTGTCCTTGCGCCGGCTCAAACTGTGAATGGCCCTGGCCGCCATTTCCTTGCCGGTGCCGCTCTCGCCGGTTATAAGCACCGTGCTGTCGGTTCCGGCCACTTTATCTATCAGCAGGTAAATTTCCTGCATCAGCCGGCTCTTGCCGATCATATTTTCAAATTTATATTTTTCCTTAAGGTCTTTTTTCAGCAGAATGTTTTCCTGCTCTAAGTGCTTCCTCTCCAGCCCCCTGGCCACCAGAATCTTAAGCTCCTCAACATCGAAGGGCTTGACGATGTAGTCCAGCGCCCCCGCCTTCAGGGCTTCCACCGCCTGAGCAATGCTGCCATAGGCGGTAATGACGATCACCGGAATCTCAGGGTGATTTTCCTTCACATATCTCAGGACTTCCATTCCACTGATGTGGGGCATCCGGATATCGGTAATAACCAGGTCGATAGATTTACTGTTGAGGATATCCAGGCCCTCCGCGCCGGAAGTCGCGGTTTTGACTTCATAGCCCTCTTTCCTGAAAACAACATTCAGAACTTCCAGCAGGCCCTTTTCATCGTCGATGATCAATAAGGTGTCCATTTTCGTTTTCCTTTTTACTTCATTCCGTTTTCGTCCTTTTTTCATCCAGCAGCGGTAGGGTGATGATGACCTCTGTCCCCCGGCCGACTTCAGAATTCACCTGAATCTTTCCTTCGTAATCTTCGACCAGTTTTCTGACCGTGGCCAGCCCCAGCCCCCGCCCTTCTCCAAATCCCGAGTAAAACGGAACGAACAGATTTTCCTTATCCTTCTCGCTCAGGCCGATTCCGGTATCGGCAATAACCATCTTCAGGCCATCCCGCCGGGAATTGTAAAAATTAAGGCTTAACCGGCCGCCTTCCGGCATGGCTTTGAGAGAGTTCTTGACGAGATTCCAGAATATCTGTTTGAAGTGATTGGGGTTCCCGTAATAAACAACCTTCCTGAAAAGATAATTGCCGTCGACTCGAATCTTCTCGCCATTCAGTTCTCCGCTCGACCTCAGCATTTCCAGGGTCTCGTTGAGCAGCATCCCCAGGTCAATCTCGCTGAACATCATCTTTGAGGGTGCGGCAAAATCCAGAAACTGCTCCAGAAGCTGGGAAACCCGGTTGGATTCCCTGACGATCACTTCCATCAACCGGCCGACATCGCCGTTTCCGGTGTATTCGGATTTTAACACCTGGACGGCACTGGAAATGGCCGCCAGCGGATTCCGGATCTCATGGGCCAGGGTGGCTGAAACCCGGCCGGCCTCAGCCAGCCTTTCGCGCAGAATGAGCTCCTTCTGGGTCTTTTCCAGCTCCTGTCTGGCCCGGCGCAGGCTGTGCGAAAGATAATTCATGAAGAAAGCCACGGCGAAAAACACCGCCCAGGCCAGAATCAGGTTGAACAGCACCGAGCCAAAGTCCTGTTTGATAGCCTGGTCAGGGTGAAAATACGGAATCAGACCAAAGTAGGTGGCGTCCACCAGGAACCCGAACAGAACCGCCGACAGGCCGGCCGCCAAATAAGTGGCTTTCTCCGAAATTACCAGGCTGGCGGCGATGATGGCAAAGATATAAAGAAAATAGGTGGCCGTGGTCATGCCGCCGGAGATATAAACCAGCCAGGTAATGAGGAGCAGGTCCAGAATCAGCTGCAGATAGGCCTGAAAAACCAGAAATTTTCCCCATAGATAAAGCAGGAAATAGATCAATGAAAGTCCATAGAAAACGGCAATGGTCAGGATGAAGATCAGGGGAAAATCTGTTCCTGTGGAGTACTGAATAATAAAAGTGGCGATCAGGATGGAAGTAATGATGAGCAGTCTTAGAAGGGTGTACCGGAGAAGGTCTTTTCTTTCAATTTTCTCTCTCATGGCCTTCTTTTTTCCCGAACGCCTTCTTCCCCTGCGCTGCCATCCCTTTTCAATTGAACCCTGCGGGCTGGCTTAGCCTGCCGCTGCCTGCGGACAGCCGCGCTTCCGGCACCCTTCCGAGGCTTTTCCTTCTTAGAACTGCTGGATCAGGTTAAACAGCGGCAGGTACATGGAAATGACCAGACCGCCAACTATGCCGCCGACAAAAATCAGCACCATCGGTTCCAGGGCTGCCAGCAGGGAGGTCACTGCGTCATCGACTTCATCGTCAAAGAAGCTGGCCAGCTTGCTCAGCATCTCATCCAGAGTGCCGGTTGACTCGCCGACATTTACCATCTGAATCATCATTGGCGGAAACTGTCCCTGACCGGCTTCTTTCAGGGCATCATTCAAGCTCTTTCCTTCGGAAACCATCTGCCTGGCCTGCAGGACCTGCCTCTCAATAATCACATTGCCCGTGGTGGTGGAGGCAATCTTCAGACTTTCCAGCATGGGCACGCCGCCGGAAATCAGGGTGCTGAGGGTTCTGGTGAATCGGGACAGAGCAATCTTTTTCATCAGGTTGCCCATGACCGGAAACTTTATCATCCCCCGGTCAACCGCCTGCCGGCCGGGAGGCGTTTTTCTCCAGTACCGGAAACCAAAGACCAGGCCTACCAGGGCCAGGAAAATGATCAGGATAAATCTTTGCACAAACCGGCTCAGGGTCAGAACGAACGCGGTCAGGGCCGGGAGCTGGGCTCCCAGTTCCTGGTAAATGCTGCCGAAAACCGGAATTACCTTCCACAGCATGAAAATGGCCACCAGTATGGCAAAGGTGATGATGGCCGTCGGATAAATCATGGCCTGGCGCACCTTGGCCCGCAGTTTGATCATGCTTTCCTGATAATCAGCCAGCCTTCTGAGCATGGTGTCCAGCGAACCGCTCTGCTCGCCCGAGGCCACCAGGTTGCAGTACAGGTCATCGAAGACTTTGGGGTGTTTTCTCAGCGCCTGATGCAGGGCCGAACCGGCTTCCACGTCTTCCTTGATTTCAGTGATAACCCGGCTGAAATACTTATTCTTTTGCTGCTCGGCCAGCAGGCCCAGGCTCTGGATCAGCGGCAGCTCGGCATCGATCAGAACTGAAAGTTGCCGGCTGAAGAAAGCCAGCTCTTTAAGCTTTACCTTTTCTCTCTTAAGGAAAGGAATAGCCGGAATGGCTCTCTTCGGTTTTATGCTGATGACTGCAATCTGGTCTCTCTGCAGCGCTCTGGTTAATTCCTCTACGGATTCAGCCACCCTTTCCCCGCCGACCACATCGCCGTAACGATTTTTTCCGGTCCAGACATAAACTGGCATTGCCCTTCTCCTTATTTATTTCTCGCGCTCATATTTATTTTCCGGTATAGGTACCGGTTCCTTTCTTGACCATCGTTCCTTCATGCCTCTGGATGATGTCGATGAGTTCTTCCTGGTTGGAAGTTACAGCCATGGCCGTATCAAGCGTGATGAGCCGGCGGAAATAAAGGCTGGCCAGGCTCTGGTTCATGGTCTGCATGCCGAATTTTTCCTGGCCCATCTGCATGGCCGAGTAAATCTGGTGAATTTTGTTCTCCCGGATCAGGTTTCTGATGGCCGGGTTGGGAATCAGAATCTCCATCGCTAGAACCCGCCCCTTGCCGTCAGCCCGGGGCAGCAGAGCCTGGGTCAGAACGCCTTCCAGAATCATGGACAGGGTCACCCGGACCTGGGCCTGATACTGGCTGGGGAAAATATCGATGATTCTGGAAATTGATTCGCAGGCTGAATTGGTGTGCAGGGTGGAGAAAGTCAGGTGGCCGGTTTCAGCTACCCTCATGGTGGCTTCCGTCGTTTCCAGGTCTCTCATCTCTCCGACCAGGACCACGTCCGGGTCCTCCCTCAGGACCGCCCGCAGAGCATTGGCATAGGACAGGGTATCGGTGAACAGCTCTCTCTGGTTGATGATGGCTCGCTTCGGGGTGAAATAGTATTCGATCGGGTCTTCTACGGTAACGATGTGGACATCCCGTTCATGGTTGATATGCTCCAGCATACAGGCCAGGGTGGTGGATTTTCCGCAACCGGTAGGCCCGGTTACCAGGATCAGTCCGCGCGGCAGATAACAGAGCTGGGCCACCCTCTGGGGAATGCCCAGCTGGGCAAAACTCCACATGGTCGGCAGGAACCGCCGGAAGGCTGCGGCTACCGAACCCTTCTGCTTGAAGACATTGACCCGGAACCGGCCGAGTTCCTTGATTCCGAACGACATGTCGAGTTCCAGCTTGTCCTCAAAGATTTTCTTCTGCTTATCATTAAGGATGCTGTAAATCAGGTCCTGGGTTTCGCTCGGCTGAAGCGGCGGATGGTCAATGTTCTTCAGCCGCCCGTGGACTCTGATTCGCGGAGAGACATAGGCCGTTATATGCAGGTCGCTGGCGTCCTCCTCGACCGCAATTTTCAGCAGTTCATAGATTGGTTTTGCCATTTATGCCTCCTAATCCCAATCCCTGACGGTTTCTCTCAGAACTTCCTCAACCGAGGTAATACCATTTTTAATCTTGATCAGTCCGCTTCTCCTCAGGGTAATCATGCCGTTCTCGAGTGCCCGGCGTTTTATTTCCCTTGTGGTCGAGCGGTTTAATATCATTTCCTTTATTTCGTCGGTTATCTTCATCACTTCAAACAAAGCTGTCCGGCCCTTGTAGCCGGTGTTGTTGCAGGCCTCGCACCCCCGGGCCTTGAAAATATGCAGGTCGTTAACCTCTTCCTCGCTGAAGCCCATATCCAGCAGGGCTCTCCGCGGCAGGTCGTGCGGTTCGCAGCATTTCTTGCACAGACGGCGGACCAGCCTCTGGGCCACGATCAGGACAACGGAGTCGGCAATCAGAAAGGGTTCCACGTTCATGTTGATCAAACGGCTGATGGTGCTGGGAGCGTCGTTAGTGTGGACGGTGGAAAAAACCAGATGGCCGGTCAGGGCGGCTTTTATAGCCACATCAATGGTGTCAAAATCTCGAATTTCGCCGACCAGCATGATGTCGGGGTCCTGGCGCAGGAAAGACCTCAGGGCGTTGGCAAAGGTCAGCCCGATTTCTTCTTTGATCTGCACCTGATTAATGCCGGGAATGTAAAATTCCACCGGGTCTTCGGCGGTCATTATGTTGACATCTGGGGTATTCAGAGTAGAAATGGCCGAATACAGGGTATTGGTCTTGCCGCTTCCGGTGGGTCCCGTTACCAGGATAATTCCCCACGGCCGGTGGATTGCCTCCTGGAAGATTTCCAGCGACTCGGGCTCAAAGCCTAACTGGGTCAGGTCCAGGCGAAGCATTTCCTTGTCCAGGATACGGGCGACAATTTTTTCACCGAACAGGGTGGGCAGGGAGCTGACACGCATATCCACTTCTTTTTTCTTGCCGTTTTCCAGCTTGACCCTCATTTTGATACGGCCGTCCTGCGGCAGGCGTTTCTCGGCAATATCCATGTTGGCCAGAATCTTAACCCTGGACAGGACCGGATTCTTGAACTTCATCGGCAGGTCAGCTATCTCATATAGATCACCATCTATGCGGTAGCGGATACGGAACTGCTGCTCGTAGGGCTCAAAATGAACGTCGCTGGCTCCTCTCTTTATGGCACCGATAAAGGTCTGGTTGACCAGAGTGATGATTGGAGCCTCGTTGCTGGCCTGTTCCAGCTCGGTGATGTCATAATCGTCTTTTAGTTCGGTCTCATCTATGACGTTAACCCGACCTTCATCAGCCAGCTCAATGTCCTCAATGATCTTTTTAACCTTCAGGGCATCTCCGATGCCGTAATACTTATTGATGGCGTTCATAACCCCGGTTTCGGTGGAAATTACCGGCTGGATGCTCAACGAGGTTCTGAACCTTATGTCTTCGATGACTTCGAGGTCAGTGGGGTCGACCATGGCCAGGGTCAGGAAAGATTTAATCTTGTGGATGGGCATGACCATGTATTTTTTGGCCACGTCCGCCGGAATCAGGCTGATGACCTCGGGGAAAACTTCAAACTGGTCAAGGTCGATGTACGGATAGCCCAGCTGGCGGCTCAGAGCCTGAGCTATTTCTTCTTCTGTGACGAAACCCAGGGCCACCAGAGCAGAGCTAACGGGCAGGTTGTTCTTTTTTTGATAACCAAGGGCCTGCTTGAGCTGGTCAGAATCTATAATTTTTTCCCTCAGCAGGATGTCACCAAGCTTCGATGCCATTTTTTTAAAACCTTTCTAACACCAAAGACAAAATTTGTCAAAGGAAATTTTGCCCATTAACCTCAGCGCACCAAGTTTCTGCTTGTCGCTCCAGATGGTCAATCCTCAATCACGACTATTCCGGGGGTGAAAATAACATTTTTTGTCTCACCCCTGAAGGGGCATAAAAGGGCTATCCGCAAACAATCCCTGCTATCCAGAAGCATCAACCCTTTTTCACCATACTAATAATCGGTGCGTTTATAGATAATAGCCCGGCGGGATAATTTTTTCAATATTTAAGAGAAATATTTCAATTTTCTCCAGTCCCGGCCGACTAAAAGTTCGGAAGCGGGAGAATATTTACTATGACCGCTGATGATATTAAGAATAACAGCCGCGAAATAATCAAGGCCATAATCGACAATACCAGGGACAGCATTTACGTGGTTTCCTCGCGCGGCTTCGAATTCGTCAATCAGGCTTTTGAAAAGCTTACCGGCTTCTCCGAGAAAGAAATTCTATCCAATTCTTTCAATCTGCTGAAACTTGTCCATCCCGAAGACAGACACCTTTTTTCCTCCAGGAGGACTCCTCTGGCCAGGCCGAACCTGCCTTCAGATTCCTCCCTGGTTGAGTTCCGCCTTATTACCCGCAGCGGCGAACTTAAATACGTCGAAGCCAGCACCTCCCGGCTTAAAGAAAACCCGGACCAGACCCTGACCATCCTGAGGGATATTACCTCAAGAAAGAGGGCCGAACAGGAGCTCAAACAGACGTTGGATAAGCTCAGAAAGACCATGTCAGCCACCATCCAAGCTATCTCCCTGACGGTGGAGTCCAGGGATCCGTACACCGCCGGGCACCAGCGCCGGGTTTCCGACCTGGCCCGTTCAATCGCCACCAGAATGCATCTTCCGTCGGAACAGATTGATGAGATTCGCCTGGCAGCCCTGGTTCACGACCTGGGGAAGATATCAGTTCCGGCTGAGATCTTAAATAAGCCGGGGCGCCTCAATGCTCATGAATTCAGCCTGATCAAAGACCATCCCAGGGTGGGTTATGAAATCATCAAAACCATTGACTTCCCCTGGCCGGTGGCCGAAATCATCTACCAGCACCATGAGCGACTGGATGGAACGGGATATCCCCTCGGCCTGAAGAACGGTCAGATTCACCCGATGGCCAGAATCCTGGCCGTGGCGGACGTGGTAGAAGCCATGCTTTCCCACCGTCCCTACCGTTCCGCTTTCAGCCCTCAGGAAGTCATCCAGGAAATAACCACAAATCGCGGCCTGACCTATGACCCGCCGGCGGTTGATGCCTGCGTTGACCTGCTGCGGGAAAGATACCAGCTGGCTAAAAAATAACTCCTTTTTTCTTCAGATCTCCCTGTCTCTTTTCCTGAATAACTCCATCTTTCAGGCGCGAAAAGAGCCGGGTCACCAGCCATCCACTTACTGATAAGAGCGCCCGGGAGTCGCAATCCTTTAGTTTTTTTAGATGTCCTTTCCAGGCTCCTCCGGCCTTTTATGCCTTCAAAAAACAAAAATCCCGGAATTCCAGTTCAACTGGAATACATCACCCGTCCTGTCTTTTTCCCTTGATTAAAATAACCGCCTCGCAGATGTCAGCAAAATAGCAAACAGGCCGGGCTTAACACTTACAAAGACTATGGAGACCAGCCGGAGAAAATCGCATCTTCGTTTTTAATACTGAAAATTACAGAAGCTCTTCTTGGCCATAGCAATTGATCAGGCCGGATGGAGGCAAGGGAAGAATTCATAAGGGAGGCTGAAAAGGAAGAGGCTTTACGAAGCCCCTGAGGTCTTTCTCCTGATGACGCGGGGAAAAATGAAAGCGCGCCTGGAGGGATTCGAACCCCCGACCCGCTGCTTAGAAGGCAGCC
>CAZDZU010000054.1:0-5195 GCA_964509995.1 uncultured Eubacteriales bacterium
TCAGGATTACGTCCGCGTCCCCCTCGCTCTCCACGTCGCAGCCTTCCTGCCCGATGGCGAGCTTCAGCGCCAGCATCCGCGCCAGCCCCGAAAAGACGCGCGCGATGGCCGTCTGCGCGGCCCGGCGGGTCGCGTCGCCCGGCGCCGAGCAGTAGAGCCGGTCCTTGATCACGTCCAGATAAAAGGCACTGAGGTCAACGGTAAAAAAGTTATAAAGGGAATGAAAGACAATGTGAAATTCATAATCCTCGTAAGCTTTAGTCACCCGCTGCCGAACCTGACGGGCCCTTTCCAGAATCCAGCGGTCAAGCCAGAGAAGTTCCTCTGTCGGCAGGGTGTCGGTATCGGGCCGGAAATCGTAAAGATTACCCAGCAGAAAACGCCAGGTGTTGCGAATCTTACGGTAAGCTTCGACCAGCCGCTGCAGAATTTCCTGACCGAAGCGGGCATCTTCCTTGTAATTGAGCATGGCCACCCAGAGGCGGAGAATTTCAGCTCCATGTCTGGCAATTATTTCATTCGGCTCAATGTAGTTGCCCAGCGACTTGGACATTGCCCGTCCCTGTTCGTCCAGGACAAAACCATGGGTAAGGCAGGTCCGGTATGGTGATCCATTCCTGGCTCCGACCCCAATTACAAGAGAGCTATTAAACCAGCCCCGGTACTGGTCGTGACCTTCGACATACAGGTCCGCCGGCCAGGGAAGTTCGGGACTCTTGCCCAGAATGCCGTGACTGGCTCCCGATTCAAACCAGACGTCAAGGATGTTATTCTCCTTTTTGAATCTGGAACCGCCGCAGGCCGGACATTTCTGCCCCGGTGGAAGGAGCTCCGACGCTGTCTTTTCAAACCAGGCGTTTGAACCGCATTTTTCAAAAATATCGGCCACCCTTCTGGTAATATGCTCGTCGGCCAGGATCTGGCCGCAATTCTCGCAATAAAAGGCGGGGATGGGAACACCCCAGGACCTCTGGCGCGAAATACACCAGTCAGGGCGGCTCTGCATCATATTGGCTATTCTCTCTTCGCCCCAGTATGGAATCCAGCGGATCTTCTTGATTTCTTCCAGAGTTTTTTCCCGCAGGCCATTTCTGTCCATCGAAATGAACCACTGTTCGGTGGCCCTGAAGATTACCGGTTGCTTGCAACGCCAGCAATGGGGGTATGAATGGCTGACTTCAGTCTGCCGGAGCAGGGTTCCCTCTGTCTGCATATCCGACACAATTCTGGGATTGGCTTCGAAAACATTCAAGCCGCCGTAACGTTCAACCTGAGGCAGGAACCGGCCTTCCTCGTCCACCGGAGTATAGATATCAAGTCCATAGGCCACTCCGGTCAGGTAGTCGTCATAGCCATGGCCGGGTGCTGTGTGAACGCATCCGGTCCCGTCTTCGAGAGTAACATAATCGGCCAGAACGAAAACGGATTCCCGGTTGATAAAAGGATGTCTGGCTTTTAACCCTTCCAGGTCGCGCCCGGTCATAACCGCCAGTTCAAGATAATTGCTCCAGCCCAGCTCTTCTGCCACCAGCGGCAGCAATCTTCTGGCCAGGATGAATACTTCGTCTCCCGCCTCGATCGCCGCGTACTCATAATCCGGATGAAAGGCAATGGCCAGATTGGCCGGCAGAGTCCAGGGGGTAGTCGTCCAGATAATGACCGAAACCTTTTTCCCCGCCAGCTGCGGGAATCTGGCCGAAAGGTCTGACTGCAGGGGGAACTTGACATAGATGGATGGTGATTTTTTTTCTTTGTATTCAATTTCAGCCTCAGCCAGTGCCGTCTGACAGTGAAGACACCAGTGAACCGGTCTTTTCCCCTTGTAAATATTTCCTGAAGCAAAAAATTCTGCCAGAAATCTCAGAATATCGGCCTCGTAGGCCGGATTCATGGTCAGATAAGGATTCTTCCAATCGCCGAAAACACCCAGTCGCCGGAATTCTTCCCTCTGGATGTCAATAAATTTCAGGGCATAGTTGCGGCATTCTTCCCTTATGTCTATGACCGACATCTCCTTTTTTCTGGTTCCCAGCAATTGGTCAACCCGGATTTCGATCGGCAGCCCGTGGCAGTCCCAGCCCGGGATGTATGGGGAGAGATAGCCCATCATCGTGCGTGACTTGACTATGAAATCTTTGAGTATTTTGTTAAGCGCCGTGCCCAGATGAATATGGCCGTTGGCATAGGGGGGGCCGTCATGCAGGATGAAAGTTGGCCGACCCTTTCTGTTCTCTATAATCCTCTCGTATAGGTTGAGACTGTCCCACTTTTTGATTATTTCGGGTTCTTTCTGGGCCAGCTGGGCCTTCATGGCAAAAGAGGTCTGGGGAAGGCTTAAAGTCTTTTTGAGATCGATCGGTTCAGACATAGGTAATCTCCACCGGGCAAATCAATTTTTTCTATTATAGAACAGCCGGGCTCGATCTGCCACTGCTCCGGTTCAATTTTCCGGGCTTCAGTCCTGACGGAAATGACAGCCGCGGCTCTCGGTATTAGCCAGGGCGGCCCGGGTGATCATCAGAGCCACCTGGATTCCGTGCCGGAGGCCTACGATTTCCGGGTCCATGGGAGCTTCCTTATAGAATTTATCTATCCGGTGTTTCAGGTATTCCAGGTCAGCCCTGGCTCTCTCCAGCCTCTTGGCAGTCCTGATTATGCCGGCATAATTCCACATTGTGCTTCTGATCGTAGCCCAGTCCTGAAGAATCAGCGCCGGGTCTATGGCCTCTTCATTTTCAGGATAATACCAGGGACGGATCAATGAGGGATTGCAGGGAAAAGACGGCTCGAAATGGTCGGCAATGTGTTTGACCGCTCTGATAGCCCAGACCAGGCCTTCAAGCAACGAAGTTGAAGCCAGGCGGTTGGCACCGTGAACGCCACTGCAGGCCACCTCTCCCGCCGCATACAACCGCCTCAGGGAACTCCTCCCCCAGGTGTCAACCAGTACCCCTCCACAGCAGAAATGGGCAGCGGGAACCACGGGAATAGGCTCCCTTGTAATGTCAAGGCCGTACTGCCGACAGGTTTTATATATATGGGGAAATCTTTTTCTGATATCCACGCGGGCATAGCCGGCCAGATCCAGAAGAACGTAGCTGGAATTGGTGTTGATCATTTCCTGATAAATTGCCCTGGCCACCTCATCCCTCGGGGCCAGGTCTTTCTGGGAGCTGTATTTTTCCATGAAGGTCCGGCCGTCCCTGGTTTTAAGCCTGGCCCCTTCTCCCCTGACCGATTCGGAAATCAGAAACCCGTCAGACTCACGATGATAGAGGGAAGTTGGGTGGAACTGAATATATTCCATATTAACAATTCTGGCCCCGGCCCGGAGAGCCATGGCATAGCCGGCACCGATGGTGGTTCTGGGGTTTGAAGTAAACTGATAAACCGCCCCGCAACCACCGGTGGCCAGGATGGTATAGGGAGCCAGGAATTTTTTCACCCTTCTTGTCCGGTTATCGAGAACATAAGCTCCCAGGCAGCACGGTTCCCGGTAATAACTGAGCGGGCTGGTTGAATGGTGTGGAACGGTCAGCAGGTCAACGGCTGTATGGTCAAAAAAGAAATGAACGTTCGGCAACTGCCGGAGTCTGTCCATAAGAGCAGTGGAAATCCTCTGCCCAGTTAAATCTTCCACATGAAGAATCCGCCGCCGGGAATGACCGCCTTCCAGGGCATAGTCGAGCTTCTCCGGAGAAGAACGGGCAAAGGGAATTTTCAGCTCCTTGATCAGAACCCTGTCGATAGCCTGCTGACCTTCCCGGACCAGAACCTCGACCGCTTCCGGGTTGTTGATATGGTCGCCGGCTTTGAGAATGTCTGCCTTCAGCAGCTCGGGGTCGTCATCGTCCCCGAAAGACACTATGCCCCCCTGGGCCCAGAAAGTGTTGGAACCTTCCGGACCGGAAGATTTAATCACTAGGTTAATTTCCAGGCCCAGGCTGGCCGCTTCCAGAGCAGCCGTGGCTCCGGCTATACCACCGCCTATGATTAACAGGTCTGAATAGTACTCTTCCTGCTCCGGTTTATTTCTCATCTTTTTTTATTCATGCTTAAAGAAATTCAAGTGAAATGTCAGCCGAACGGAAAGAATGGCTAAGCGAGCCGACTGAAATATAATCAACTCCGGTCAAGGCCAGCTCCCGGACGTTTTCCAGGCTGACCCGGCCCGAAGCTTCGAGCGGCAGGCGGCCTGAGACCAGGGCCACGGCTGCTTTAATTTCCTCCAAAGTCATATTGTCGAGCATTATCCAGTCGGCTCCATTTTCCAGGGCCTCGCGAACTTCAGCCAGGCTAGTGGCCTCGACTTCAATCTTGATACCGGAAAGCTTTTTCTGCCGGAGATATTCTCTGGCTTTTTTCAGGGCCGGAGAAATCCCTCCAGCCTGCCGGAGATGGTTGTCTTTGATCAGCATCATATCCGATAGACTCATCCGGTGGTTGGTCCCTCCACCCATCCTGACAGCGTATTTTTCCAGCTGCCGCCAGCCGGGAGTGGTCTTTCTGGTGTCCAGGATCCGGGCCTTCGTCCCCCTGGTAGCCTCAACGAATGACCTGGTCAGGCTGGCCACACCTGAAAGACGCTGGAGAAAATTAAGGGCAGTCCTCTCCCCTTTTAGCAGCGTTACTGCCCGTCCGCTGACCTCGGCCAGCACCTGACCCGGCTCGAACTCTTTTCCATCTTCCAGTCTTGTTACGAATTCAACCCGGGAATCCAGGCGGAAGAAAACTCTGGCCGCAACCTCAATCCCGGCCAGCACTCCGTGTTGTTTTGCCAGGAAAACCGCTCGGGCCATGGCTGCTTCGGGGATTAGGGCTTCAGTTGTAATGTCTCCAGCTGGCAGGTCTTCGGCCAGAGCCAGGTCTATCAGCTGATCAATTCTTTGCCAGTCCATGGGAATTGATTATAAGGATTTGAGAGAATAACGTCAACCTTGTTCCGGCGTTGACCGGCGCACATAGTTGTCCCTCATCTTGCCCCGGACCAGATTTTATGTCAAAATTCTTCCTGTTTTTTACCTGGCAAAGGATAAACATATGACTTCTAAAAAGATAAAGGCGAAGACCAGACCGCACGAATTCGGGCTCGAGCCGGCTGACCTGAAAAGAATTCTGTCCCTGGCCCTGGCCCGCGGCGGGGATTTCGCCGATATCTTCCTGGAATACCGAACTTCCCTGTCCATTCTTATGGA
>CAZDZU010000054.1:5205-9420 GCA_964509995.1 uncultured Eubacteriales bacterium
GATCAAGGAATCTTCCGAGAGTGTCACTCTGGGGCTGGGATTGAGAGTCATCCGCAAAGACCGGACCGGATACGCCTACACCAATGATTTATCGGAGGAAAAGCTGAGGTCGGTTGCTCTGACCGCCTCGGCCATTGCCAGCGGTCAGACCGGTCAGAAGCTCCCCCTTCGTTTCAAGCATCTCAGGTCGGATAAAGATGTCTCCCAGGCCAGGTTGATAGCCACTTCCCGGCCTCTCCCAGAAAAAATCCAGCTGGTAGAAAGAACCTACCGCTCAGCCCTTAACCATAACCCGGCCATCAAAAAGGTACAGGTGGCTTACGGGGAATCCCTGCAATACGTCCGGATAATTAATTCAGATGGATTGTTCGTTGAGGATAAGAGGCCGCTGGTCAAACTGGTGGTCATGGCCCTGGCTGAGAAAGACGGCCGCCGGGAATCTGGCTTCTGCGGCGGGGGCGGAAGAGTGGGTCTGGAATACTTTGAACGCGAGCTGACCCCGGAAGCAATAGGCCAGGAAGCGGCGAAAGAAGCCTGTCTCCTGCTGGAGGCCGCCGACCCGCCGGCCGGCGAGATGCCGGTGGTCCTGTCCCCCGGGCACAGCGGGGTGCTCATCCACGAAGCGGTTGGACACCTGCTGGAAGCTGATTTTATCCGCAAAAAGACTTCAGTCCTCTGGAACAAGCTGGGAAAAAGGGTTGGCTCCGAACAGCTGACCATTTACGATGACCCGACGATTCCGGCTTTCCGGGGTTCTTACAATTTTGATGACGAGGGCAGCCGCCCGCGTAAAACCCTGCTGGTGGAGAAAGGCGTGATCAGGGGTTTTCTCCAGGATGGCCTTTCCGCCCGGCTGATGAAAAAAGAAAAAACCGGACATGGCCGCCGCCAGGATTTTTCCTGCTGGCCTCTTCCCAGAATGGGCAATACTTTCATAGACCGGGGTGAATATGACCCGGAAGAAATCATCCGCAGCGTGAAAAAAGGTTTTTATGTCAGTCGCCTGTCGGGTGGTCAGGTGGAAGATTCCGGTCAGTTTACTTTTTCCGTGACTCTCGGTTTCCTCATAGAAAATGGGCGTCTCGGACGGCCGGTCCGCCAGGCTACCCTGATCGGGACCAACCTCGACATTCTGCAAAAGGTGGAAATGGTCGGAAGCGACCTGGATTTTGGCTGGCAGACCGGAACCTGTTCCAAGGAAGGTCAGGACGTTCCGGTAGCCGACGGCTGTCCGACCATAAAAATATCTGGAATGACCGTCGGGGGGCTGAAATGAAAACCATCAGCCAAGACCTCAGAAAACTGGCTGAAAAGCTGGTCCAGTACGGACTGAAGCTGGGTGCCGATGAAATTGAAGTCACGATGTACGACGGGCGCGAATTCAATGTCGATGTCAGGCTCGGCCGGATTGAAAATCTGGTTGAAGCCGATTCTCGCTATTGCGCTCTCCGCTTATTCAAGGACAGGAAAGTGGCTTCGGCCAGTTCTTCCGACCTCAGTCAGTCCACTCTCCAATCTCTGGTCCAGAAGGCTCTGAAGAGAGCCAGCCTGACTCATGCCGACGAGTTTGCCGGATTGCCGGCTCCGGCCAGATTCAAGGTCACTGAAGAC
This sequence comes from uncultured Eubacteriales bacterium, assembly GCA_964509995.1. GTDB lineage: Bacteria > Acidobacteriota > Aminicenantia > Aminicenantales > Saccharicenantaceae > Saccharicenans. Next base: position 6,817 of record CAZDZU010000054.1, read on the forward strand.
TCTCTCAAACTCTACGACCCCGAGGTGGCCATGATGAAGCCGCAGGAAAAAATAAGAATGGCTCTGGCCACTGAAAGAATCGCCCTTCAGGATAAGAGGATAACCAATTCCTTCGGAGCCAGCTTTGTCACCAATGAACTGAGAACGGTGCTGGTCAATTCCAGCGGTTTCAGCGGAGAATATCTGCAGACCTACTGCAGCCTGAGTCTTGGACTCCAGGCCGGTCAGGGCGAGCGGCTGGTTGAAGATTACTGGTTTTCATCAAAAAGACATTTAAGCGACCTGGCTTCCCCGGAAGAAGTGGCCAGAATAGCAGTGGAAAGAACTGTCCGGCAGCTTAACCCGAAGAAAATAAAAACTCAGAACGTGCCGGTTATTTTTGAGCCGACCATGACCTCCTGGCTTCTGGCTTTTCTTTTCTCCTGTGTTTCGGGCACCGCAGTCTATCAACAGACTACATTTCTTGCCGGACGACTGGGCGAAAAAATCGGTTCCGACCTCTTGACCGTGGTTGATGACGGTTTGCTTCCCGGCCGGCTCGGCACCAGACCCTTTGATTCGGAAGGGGTGCCCACCCAGCGGACCGTGGTTATAGACCGTGGGGTTCTGAAAAATTATCTCTGCAATACCTACGCCTCCAGAAAATTGGAACTTCCGGCTACAGGAAACGGCAACGGCCGCGGTGTGGTCCCGAATAATTTTTATCTGGAGCCGGGAAAGGTTACAGCCGAAGAAATAATTAGATCCACCAGAAAAGGCTTTCTTCTGACCAGAGTGATCGGACACGGCCTGAACCAGGTTACCGGAGATATTTCCCGCGGGGCTTCAGGGTTGTGGATTGAAGACGGGCAGGCACTCTTCCCCGTATCTGAGGTGACCATAGCTGGAAATCTGGGTCAGATGCTCCAGAACATTGAACTGGTCGGTAACGACATCCATTTTGAGAGTCCGGTCTGCGGACCCACCATCAGGGTGGCAGAAATGACCGTGGCCGGTAAATAAATCGAATTCTATTTGTCGATTTTCTGTCCGAAGCGGTTCAGGTGCAACACATCATTCAGTTTTCTCTTTGGCACATGCAGGGTTTCGTTTTCATCCTTCCAGTACTTGACCGAGCCCTGAAAACTTTCAACCACCGGATTTTCGGCCGGGTAGCCCAGAGCGATGACCGAGTCGATCTTATAGTCTTCTGGAATTTCCAGGATATTTTTCAACCGATCACGGTCGACTGAAATCAGCCAGCAACTCCCTATCCCCTGGGTTAAAGCTCCCAGGATGATGTTTTCAGCAGCCGCCCCCACATCGTATTCATAGCCTTTCTGTCTTATTCCGGTGTTGACAAGGATTATGATGTAGGCGACCGGTTCCTGGTCCGGCTTGGGGTTTCCGGCCGGGTTGATGTAGGCTGCCCAGCGCAGCCAGGGGAAAACCTGCTTTCGTATTTCGGGGTCCCGGACGACGATGAATTCCAGGGGTTGCAGGTTGGCGGCTGAAGGCGCCAGCCGTCCCAGGTCGACCAGTTCGATCAGGATGTTATCCGGAATTTCTTCTGAACGGAACTGGCGAATGGTCCTTCTTTTCCTGATCAGTTCCAGAAAGTCTTCCATGCTCAACCTCCCGTGGATGGGGTCAGTGCTGGCCGTTTGAGGTCAGGCGCCTTTATCTTAAAAATAATCGTGAAGGAAAGCAACAGGATTCCAGCTATCAGGTACATCGTCTGCAGTCCGGTGATCTCGGAAACCCAGCCATATAAGATTGAACCGAGTCCCATGCCAACATCAAACAGAGAATTATAAAGACTTATGGCCAGCCCTTTATTCTTATGACCCAGAAAATCTATTAAATAGGTGCTGAGCGCTGGAAAGATTAATCCCTGGCCGAAGCCACCGATAAAACCGGTCAGCCAGAGCCCGGCCAGAGACTTTATCTGCCAGACCAAAAACAGGTTAAAGCCGATGGTAGCTGCCGAAAGCAGGACCACCTTCTTGGGACCGAAATGGTCGGCCAGGCCTCCCAGCCTGAATCGGGACAGTATGGCCGCTGCCGAGAATATTACAAAAAACGGACCGACGCGGCCCAGGTCCAGGGCTTTGACCAGAAGGGGCATGAAATAAATCATTGCTCCCCGGACAGAACCATGTACCACCGGCATCGAACCTATGATTAGCAGAACCAGGATTGAGGCTGAACCCAGCAGACCCGACAGAGGTGAAGAGCTGCCCGGCCCCCGGTCTTCTTTCGGCAATTCTCGGGTTAAGTTCACCAGTATGAACGATAGCAACAGAAAAATCAGACTGCAGTTGAACAGACCCGTAAAACCCGCTCGTCGTATTATTTCTTCTCCGAGAGAAGGACCCACGGCGTTGGCAATCAACCCGGCCACTCCGACGATACCGATCGAGCGGGCCATGCTCTGAACCGGGGCCAGATCGGTGCACATGGTGATGGTAGCGGTCATGCTGATGCCCCAGCCGATTCCGGTCAGAGCCCTCAACAGAACCGGCAGAACGTTAACCTCCCTCACCAGATGAAAGAATGGGACGCTGACCATGAGAATGATTATGCCCAGCAAGGAGATTCTTTTTCCACCCTGTCGGTCAATAA
>CAZDZU010000055.1:0-326 GCA_964509995.1 uncultured Eubacteriales bacterium
CAAGCCCTCGGATTTAAAGCTCATGAATAGATCTTTTGTGCTTCCAGTTTTCAGGCCGAGAAATCTTAAAATAATAAGTGCTGTGTCCCTGATTTAAGGTTTGATGGTCTAAGAAATTGGGAAATGAGTATTGTGTCCCCCGTTTTCAGCGGGAAAAACTGGCCTTACTCTGATAGAATAAATCTGATGATTGCCCTCAAAGGGAAGGACTTCGACATCATCCTGATCAGCGGCGACCCCTATGCCGACCACCCGCTGTCTCCCGTCGGGGTGATTGCCAGGGTGCTGGACGCAAAGGGCTATCGGGTCGGCATCATCGAAAAACC
>CAZDZU010000055.1:336-3175 GCA_964509995.1 uncultured Eubacteriales bacterium
TCTCCGGCTCGGTCGGCCGCGGCTTTTCTTCGGAATCACCTCGGGCTCGATCGACAGTTGCCTGGCCAATTACACCCCGTTGCTGCGCCGCCGGGAGAAAGATGAGCATGCGCCATACGCCTCCGGGAAGCCCGACCGGGCGGTCCTCGTCTACTGCAACCGGGTCCGGCCTCTATTTCCCGGTGTTCCGATCGTAATAGGGGGAATTGAGGCTTCCCTGCGCCGCTTCGCCCATTATGACTACTGGGAGAACCGGGTGCGCCGCTCGATCCTGCTGGATTCCAGAGCTGATATCCTGGTCTACGGGCCCGGCGAACTTCAGGTGCTTGAGATTGCCGAACGTCTGGCCCGGGAAGAAAGCCTTGATGGAATTTTAGGAACAGCCATCGTCAGCCGCGAGCTTCCGGAGGGCTTTGAGGAAATTCCTTCATACGAAGAAGTCTCTGCCGACCCGGAAAAATTCCTTGAAGCCCAGCGGGCTCTGGCCAACTACAAAAAGCTCGCCCAGAAACATGCCAACCGCTACGTGCTTCAGTACCCGATGCCTGAATACACCAGCGAAATGCTCGACTGGATTTACGGGCTGCCGTTCAGCCGGCACATTCCGGAGAATTATCCCGAGCTGGAGATGGGCAAATTTTCCATCGTCACCCACCGCGGCTGCCTCGGGCGCTGCTCCTTCTGTTCTCTCTCGCTTCATCAGGGCGACCGCATCATCTCCCGCAGCGAGCAATCTATCCTGGAAGAAATCCGCCGCCTCACCCGGCATCCTGATTTTAAGGGCTACATAGATGACCTGGGCGGCCCGACGGCCAATATGTACGGAATGGACTGTCACCGCTGCCAGCGCGGTTTCTGCCTCACCTGCAAGAGGCTCGACCGCTCCCACGGCCGCTTGATCAAACTTCTCCGCCTGGCCCGCCAGATTCCCGGGGTGAAGAAGGTTTTTGTTCGCAGCGGCATCCGCTACGACCTGGCGCTCAGCAGTCCGGAATATATCAGAGAGCTCGTCTCCCACCACGTGTCCGGCCTGCTGAAAATCGCCCCGGAGCATGTTTCCCCGCCTGTTCTCCGTCTTATGAACAAAGCTGAAGTTCCGGTGGAAAAATTTCGTCAGTTATTTCTGAAATTGTCGTCCGCCAGAAAGCAGCACCTGAAATATTACTTTATGGTGGCTCATCCCGGAACCACGATGAAAGAGGCCCGGGAACTGGCTGCTTACATCAAGAAGCTTGAGGCTCAGGGAGAAAAGCCGATTGAAGGAGTTCAGATTTTCACCCCGACTCCGATGACCCGCTCGACCTGCATGTATTACACCGGCCGCGACCCGGAAACCGGCCTGCCTGTCTATGTCCCCCGGAGTTTTGAAGAGAAAAAGGCCCAGAAAAGGCTATTGCTGAAAGTTGTGGGAAAAGAACCTGGTAAGCAAAATAAAAAAAGTTTCTTTTCAGGCAAAAGAAAAAAACAGAGAAACCTGCCGGGTAAAAATTGACGAATTTTTGACATCTTTGCTCCTGATATTGAGGGGAGTATCCGCACTCTTGGCCAGTCGGCCCCTTCCCTCAGAAGACCTGGTTTATGACCTCGACCTGAGCGATGTGGCTGGCGATACTGTTGAGCTGAAAATTTTAGCTCCGGCCGGTTACTGGCTCATTGACCGTCTGGTGCTGGACTACAGCGATGACCAGAAAGTGAAGGTCAGGGCCATAGAAGCCGATGGCGTTGACGATCCAGAGGCCGATGAAGTTCTGGAAGCCCTCAATGCTGAGGACGGTGAAACTTACTCTCTGGATCCGGGACTTGATGCGGTTCTTACCTTTACCCTGCCGCCACGAAGTAAAAAATTGGAAAGGACGCTGTATCTGTGGACTGTCAACTGCTACGATATGCCGCCCACCAAAGGGAACCGGCATAATTAAGATAGCCGAGCTGTCAGAGGAAAGCATTCCCGGGCCAGCAGGAGGGGGTTGGTCTATCCCGGGATTCAATGAATCAGCTAACAATGAGGTCTATCATTTTTTTGGGAATAAATAAAAGGAATCACTGATCTCCCGACTCCGGCGACGATGGCCAGTCTTGAAGCTCATAAAAGTAAGTGTTGAGATTAAGGTATAAAATTTACTGGCGATAGAACTTAACGGACCAATCTATATTCAAGAAATTTTATCTTGAGGCTTTCCATATAATCCCTGAGGAAAATCTTCCTTCATGGTTACTGATTAGATATCGGATAGGCCGTGAAAAAATTTCTGATTTATAAAGCAGATGGAGCAGTATATTGGCCTTCAAATAGGGGAATCAGGGAGCGGGTCAGAGTTCCTGAGAACGGAGCAGCTTTCCGCCGCGCTGGAGAATCTGCTCCCTGGCCTGCTTGAAGCCTTCCTGACTCAGACTGCGGGTGGCATCTTCGAGATAGTATGTTTCGAACCCGAGATCGATAGCGTCAAGCGCCGTGTAGAGCACGCAGAACTCGGCCGCCAGCCCGCAGACATAGACCTGCTGGACACCGCGCCCCCTTAAATAATCCCCCAGCCCGGTTGATTTTTTGCGGCCGTTGTCGAAAAAACCTGAATAGCTGTCAATCTCCGGGTCGGTTCCCTTTCTGAAAATGGCTTCCACCGGGCGGTCATCAAACCCCTTTACCAGCAGCGCTCCTTTCTCGCCCTGAACACAGTGGTCGGGCCAGAGAACCTGTTCTGTCCCACCCAGAACGATGGTGTCGAAGACATTCTTCCCGGGATGGTTGGAAGCAAAGCTCAAGTGATTTTTTGGATGCCAGTCCTGGGTGGCCACCACCAGGTCGAATTTTTCCTGAATCTGATTAACCAGAGGAATGATT
>CAZDZU010000055.1:3185-7262 GCA_964509995.1 uncultured Eubacteriales bacterium
ATTCTGACAGCCGTGAAAGGGACCGGGCCAGTGCGGCCAGGCTTCCGCCCGGGACAAAGTCGTTCTGAAGGTCAACCACGATTAAAGCCTTCATGGTTACCCTCCTTCAAAATTCTGACGATATTTTTCCATAAGTTCATTTCTAAGGTTAAGAAGTTTATGACTCAGGCCAACTTTATAGACATGCGGGTATTCAAACCTCTTATGCTCCGGCGGAAGCTGCTGCAGCCTCCTGCGAGCATAGGCAGCGATTTCAGTGACCGGGGTGATAGTTTTTTGCAAGCGCCCTCCCGACATAACTTTCTTCAGGAGAAGATCATCCTGATAGGCTTTGAGGTCGAGTGATTTCCCGGGTTCGACCGGGTGAAACATTCTTTCCGGAACGGGCTCATCAGCCAGTTGAATGGCATCGGCCATGAAAAATCCTTCTGCATCTCTGAACCGGGTAACCTGTTTACGGCCGGGGAGCGTGGTCTTGGTCAGGTTGTCGGAAAGTTTCATTCTCGGCTGGCCGTCAAAAACAGACAGTTTGTAGACCCCGTCCAGCGCGGCGTCTGGCACCCCGGTTACCAGCTTGGTGCCAACTCCGTAAATATCAATCGGCGCTTCCTGTTCAATCAGACTTCTTATTACCTGCTCATCGAGCAGATTGGAAGCCACAATTTTAACATGATGGAGCCCGGCCTCATCCAGCATGGCCCTGGCTTTTTCCGACAGATAAGCCAGGTCGCCACTATCAAGACGGATCCCTTTCAGCCTGAAGCCTCTTTTTTCCAGCTCCAGCCCGGCCTTGATAGCGTTGGGAACGCCGCTGCGGAGGGTGTCGTAGGTATCCACCAGAAGGATGGCTCGCTCCGGGTTGGCTTCCACAAATTTCATGAAAGCCTGAAATTCATCTCCGTGACTTTCGATGAAGGAATGAGCCATGGTGCCGGCTGGCTCCAGGTCAAACAGCCTGGCTGCTTCCACGTTGGAGGTGCTGTCAAATCCTCCGATAATAGCTGCCCTTGAAGCCAACAGACCGCCGTGAGCCGGAGCCCGGCGCAGACCAAAATCGCTGAGCACCCGGTTGCCGGCAGCCAGTCTCATCCGGGAAGCTTTGGTGGCGATAAGGCTCTGGTAGTTGACCAGGTTGAGGAGCAGGGTTTCCACCAGCTGGGCTTCGAACAGTCGTCCTTCCACCCTTATCACCGGCTCCAGGGGAAAGACCACCTCACCCTCTTTTACAGAGTAAATGTCGCCCCCGAAGCGGAAGTTTTCGAGATAGTCGAGATAATCCGGCCGGAAGCCGATCTGTCTGAGGTATTCCAGATCTTCAGGCGAAAATTTTAAGTTTTCAACTGCCTGCAGGAACGGGTCGAGGCCGGCGAAAACGACATAGCCTCCGCTGAAGGGAATAGTGCGGAAAAAGTAATCGAACACCGCGGGCTTTTCGGCCGTTCCATCGAGAAAATAAGCCTGGCCCATGGCTATCTGGTAAAGGTCGGTATAAAGAGGGGAGAAATGGAAAAGCCAATCTGGACTGCTCATTTGATTCCATTATATTCTAACCGGGCAGGACAGAAAAGACCGGGCCTGATAGGCCTGAAGGATAATAATCGGCTGTCAGGGTGAGAGGATCTGAGTGGAACACCGGGAACCGCGGTCCAGTATGCTACGTCTTTTTTCGGGCAGCTCTTGAGGCCAGGTTCAAGCCACCTTCGACAGGGAAAGGAAAAAGCTAGGAAATGAGTATTGTGTCCCGCGTTTTAATAGCTCAGTGATACTGTTCGGGTTCCATAGATGCTTATGATGGCGCTGTCTCCAACCATTGCTCCCATATTCTGGTGAACATGTCCGTGAAAGACATATTTCGGCTGTTTTTCCCGGACGTATTTCAAAATAGCTTCACTGCCGTGGTGAGCGTAATCAGTTTTGTCGGTCAGTCCGGGCAGGGGGGCGTGGCAAATAAAAATATCGACGTAAGGAAATTTGCTTAATCTATCCATGGCTTCAAGGTCATCCCACTCGTAAGGCCCGGTTCCTTTGTAACTGGGGACGCCACGCCAGCCGCCGATCAGCCAGTTGCGGTGCTGCACAACTTTGAAATGGACATCCATTACGAACCGTGGGAAGGGAGCGGTAGAATCGTGGTTCCCCTTTATCGCAAAGATTGGTTTATTAAACAGATTATAGATTTCTTCCAGAACTCTAACCTGGACGTCACCGCAGGAGATGATGAAATCAATCGGCGGTTTTACCTGCTCCTGGAAGCGCAGACCGTCATAATCGGAAATAACCAGGACTTTACTGGGAAACCCTTTCATCTCTTCTCTTTAGCTTCTCCATTATAATATAAATTCCGGTGTTCTCTCACTCTCTATCAGATTAATCAAGGAAAAGTTGTTGGGCCGAAAAATATGGAATGGAAGTCGAGTCGAAGCATGGGGAGAGCGATAGCTCCGGGGGATAGCTTCTGAAAAACCGGAAATATAGATTGTATCCCCATTTTGGTTGACAAAAAAGGAGGGTTTGTTTAATTTAATCAAAACGGTTTCAGAATGGGCGCAATGACCAGGATACTTCTTGTCAGGCACGGCGAAACAGAGTGGAACAGGATAGAAAGATTCAGGGGCAGCGCCGATATTCCTCTCAATGAGAATGGTCTCCGCCAGGCAGAGCTCCTGGCCCGGCGCATTGCCGCTTCCTGGAAACCGACCGCTGTGTATTCCAGCCCGCTGTCCAGGTCTGTCAGAACCGGAGAGGTGATTGCCGCCAGGTTTGAGCTGAGCGTCCAGATTCATCCCGGCCTGTCCGACATCAATTACGGCCAGTGGCAGGGGTTAACACCAGAAGAAGTTCAAGAGCGCTGGCCTGAATTATACCAGCGCTGGCGGACGATCCCGGTCGGTCTCAGATTCCCGGGTGGTGAATCAATGGCGGAAAGGCAGGCGATCGGAGTGGCGGCCATTAAAGAAATTGCGGCAGCTCATCCGGGAGAAACCGTGGTGGCTGTCGGTCACACGGTCATAAATCGTCTGATTATAATGGGCCTGCTGGACCTCGACTGGAGTTATTTCTGGCGTCTGCGTCAGGACAACTGCGCCCTGAATGTGTTTGAAGTGTTTGAAGGCCGCGGCGGCAATTTCGTGGCCGTTACTTTGAATGAAACCGGTCATCTGAGTTATTAGGGCAATGGAAGGCGTAATAATCTGGAAAATTCTGGCCAGCATCATCGGTCCGGCCATATTCTGGATTGGCTATTTTTATTACAAAGATCGCCGGCAGCCGGAGCCTCTGATAAACCTGCTGGAAGCTTTTCTGCTGGGCGTTCTGACCGGATTTGTCTGTTTTCTGACTTACCGCCAGTTGCCTTTGCTCGGGCTGCCCCCGGGCTTTAACCTGGTGGTGGCTAAAGGTCAGGCCAGGGAAATCTTTTTTTATTCTCTGGGAGTGGTTGGACCGCTGGAAGAGCTGTTCAAGTTCCTGCCGTTTGCCCTGTTCATACTAAGATGGCGAGACCTGGATGAGCCGGCTGACGGCGTGGTTTATGCTTCCTCAGTAGCCATCGGCTTTGCCAGTTTTGAGAACCTCGGTTATCTCCCGATGATGACCGGAATGGCTTTCTTTGGCCGGGCGGTGGCCTCTCCGCTGACTCACGCCCTTTTCTCTTCCATCTGGGGGTATTTTGTGGCCCGGGCCAGGATGAAGGGGCAATCGGTGTTTCTGGCCGCTCTGTTCAGCCTTCCGCTGGCGGCCATCTTTCATGGACTTTTCAACGTCCTGACCGTTTCCAATTATTTGCGAATCTATTCAGCCATCCTGGTGCTCTTGCTGTGGTTGTTCCTCATCTATCTGCTGGAAAGTCATAAAAAGACTGACTGAAATTCTGATTTCCGAAACTTTGAGCTTGTGCTTTTTCTTTATTTCCGGGCTGAATTCCTATTCCTGTCCCTGGCGCAGCACAATTACTTCCACTCGCCGGTTCTTGGCCCGGTTAGCTTCGGTGTCATTGGGGGCCACCGGCCTGCTCGAGCCGAATCCCTGGAATTTCATCCGGTCGGGGGCCACTCCCTGGCTCATCAGGAATTCATAAAC
>CAZDZU010000055.1:7272-9268 GCA_964509995.1 uncultured Eubacteriales bacterium
CCCTCAATGCTCAGCTTCATATCCTGAAAAACCATCAGGATGCCGGCCAGCTTGGAAAGTTTCAGCTGGGATTCAGGTTTCAGCGTGGCTTTGTTGACATCGAACAGAACCCCGGCCAGGTTGACGATCAGACCCCGGGCAGTTTCGCTGGTCTCGGCCACCGTGGACAGCGCGCCCTTCAATTTTGAAGCCAGTTCGTCTCGCTCCTTTTTAATTACTTCTCGTTCGGCAGCCAGTCTTTCGGTTTCCCTGGCCAGGCTGTCCTTTTCCATGGCCAGTCGGTCTCTTTCTTCAGCCAGTTCCCTCATGTGCTTGGCCAGGTCAGCCATTTCTCTGTCGAGGGCTGCCCGCTCCTGCTTGATTTCTTCGAGCTGGACGGCCAGTTTTTCGGCCTCGGATTCAGCCTGAGCCGCCCTTTGTTCCAGAGCCGCTTTTTCTGCCTGGCGCCTGGCTTCCTCCTCGGCGGCTGCTTTTTCCGCCAGGTACTTGACCGTATCCTTGATGGCCCGGGTGGCGTGCTGGGTGGCAATCCGGGCGGTTTCGGCCATGTTCTTCTTGTCGCGGGTCAGGCTGCGGGCTCTGTCCAGGGCTTTTCTGGCTTCCTCCATGGCCTTTGGATTATGCTCGGCGGCGTTGATTTTATTGGCATACTCGATGGTCTTTTCAGCCTGGAACAGAGTCACCGGCAGGTCAGTGCTGTACTGAAGCATGGCGATGCTGTCCAGGGCCGGGGCGGCTTCGGCGGAAAAGTCTTTGAAAGCAAAGGGGACTATCTGGACTTTTTTCTCCCTCGTTTCGCCGTTGTAGTACATAACAATTTCTGAGGGTCTGGTAACCACGCTATAAGGCTCAGCCGTAACCATCAGAGCTATTATCTTGCCCGGAGCGTAGAATTTCTGCGAGCCGGAAGCTTCCCGGCGGTCGACGAATATTTCACCCAGATTCTCACTGGCGCCGGCCGGGTTGACCGACCAGAGAACATAGGTGGTGATATTCCCGGAAAAGAGAATGGCTGGTTCCAGCCTGTTAAAGCTGAGGTCAATTGTGGTCACCCCTTTAGAAAATGATAATTCGGCCGACAGGCTGGACCTGGACGGAGCCCGGGGGGTTTTATTGAAGGTAATCTGAATTGTTTTGCCCTCATTCAGGGTCAGAGCTTTCAGCTGAATTTCGGCCCAGGCCAGGCTGGAGGCGGCCAGCCAGACGGCCAGAATCAATAAAATCCTGAATTTTTTCATTACCTGCCTCCCCGAAAATTATTTCTGTTGTGATTTTAACTCACACGCCGGGTGGTAATCAATTGCTAATGTCGGCCGGCGCCCGGCCGCTTCTGCCCGCACCAGGCCGGCAGCAGCCGGTTGAACTTTTCCAGAAAGCGTTTTCCCAGTTGACGGACAGCCTTCTTTACGGGCGCTGGCCCCCTGCCGGGCTCATTTCTTTCACTTCAGGCCTGGAGCGTTAACTTGTGCCTTATCCAGACGGGAGCCCTCTTTATGCTGACCGGGGTGAGACTCTATTTCTTAAACGGGCTGCTTCCTTAAGAGGAGGATTCTGAGTAAAAAAAATAACCCCGGATATAATCTGGAGGGGTGTTGACATGTTTTAAGCTTATCTATATAAACTATGAGCAGAATTTAAGATTCATCCGGGCTGTCGTGAGAGAAGAGTTGAAAATGCCAGGCGCAAAGAAAGGATCGTTGGTTTTTCTGTTTGCCATTTCCCTGACCCTGGCCTGTTTGTCTCTCCTTCCAGCCAGAGCTAATTCAGCTGAAGCCCCGCCTGCCCTTAAATCGTTGACTCCGGAAGAAAAACTCTGGCTCTACAATCTTCGTCAGGAGCGCTGGGAGGCGAACTCCCGGCAGATCCTGCAGAGAATTTCCAGCTTTCGGGGCGAAACCGGACTGGTGGTCAAGGACCTGCAGACCGGCTGGACTTTTCTCCACAATGACGAGGCCCGGTTTCCGGCGGCCAGCCTGATTAAGATCCCCATCATGGT
>CAZDZU010000056.1:0-2135 GCA_964509995.1 uncultured Eubacteriales bacterium
GGCCGGTTATCATCTATCCAGACGGTCACGAACGGGAAATCCGCCGTCGGGGGAGAACCAGCTTGCTGGAGCAGAAAATACTGGTAGGACAGGCCGCCTCCGAGAAGGCAGATTTCCTGGTAAGCGAAATGATGAGCATTCAACCGGAGTGTCTTAAAGCCGAGGCAAAATATTTCTTAAAGCCTCAGGTCATGGTCTTCAGCAATTTCCGGGTTGACCACATGGAGTTCCTCGGCGAAGACAGAGAGCAAATAGCCAGGTATATGCTGGAAGCGGTTCCTCCAGGAACCTCTGTCTTTATTCCCGAAGAAGAGTTCAGGCCCTGGATGGTGAGGCTGGCCTTGAAAAACGGATTTGAACTCCGTGTGGTGGAGAGCAGTCCGGATGCGGCTTCTCTGGCCGAGATTCTTCCCTATCCGGAGTTTGAAATTAATGCCAGACTCGCTCTGGCCGTTCTGAAACATTTCGGCCAGTCAGCAGACCGGGTGAGGAAGGGCTGGTCAGCCTTGAACCCGGATTCAGGTCGGCCGCGGGTCTGGAAGGTGAAGTTTTCCAGAAACAGGTCTTTTTACTTTGTCAGCCTTTTTGCGGCCAACGACCCGGAATCAAGTCTTATGGCTATGGAGCTTGTCACCCGCAGGCTCGGCTGGCAGGAAAGCCGAAAAATCGGGCTGATAAGCCTGCGGTCTGACCGTGGCGACCGGACCCGGCAATGGGCAGAATTCTTAAAAAGGGGAGAGGCTGATTTTCTGGACGCTCTCTTTCTGATGGGCCCCGGAGCCAGGGCCCTGGGCTGGAAACTGCGGAAATGGTCAGCAGCGGCCGGCCGGCCTCTTTTGATACCTGCTGGCAGAAGTCCTGAACGGGTGCTGGAAGAAGTCATAAAGGCAGTTGTGAATTGTCAGAAAAAGCTCCCTGGAATGGAAGATAGATGCCTGGTCTTTGGACTGGGAAATATCGGCGGGTTTGGCTGCCAGTTGATAGAATATCTGGAAAGGACTGCTGATGCCGTTAGAATATAGTTCTCTATTCCTTGGCCTGGTCCTGGCCCTGATTTTCAGTGAACTGACAGGATTTTCTCCGGGGGGATTGATCGTCCCGGGCTATTTTGCCATCTACCTGGATCAGCCCTGGCGCCCGCTTATTACCCTGGCTGTGGCTTTTCTGACAGTTGGAATTTATCGTCTGGCCTGCAATTATCTTATTCTATTCGGCCGGCGCCGCTTTGTCTTCATGATTCTCTCCGGGGTGGTTCTGGCGCAGCTCTGGTACCTGTTGCTGCCGAAATTCTTCCCGGAACCTGTTTCACTCCGGGTTATAGGCTGGGTGGTTCCCGGTCTTCTTGCTTCTAACCTGGAAAGACAGAAGATTCTGCCGACTCTGGCTTCCCTGATTTTCGTTTCTGTTTTAACCTTCTTTCTGGTCAGGCTCTTTTTCTGATGGGAAATGGAGTGAAATTTAGACTGGTTGGCCTTGCGGTCATCAGCCTGGTTTTTCTCGGGCTGTATCTCTGGCCCGGCCGGAGCGGAAACGAAAAAACAGATCCTGACCAGAAGGAGATCGAAGCCGCCCGGCTGATGGCTGAAGCCTGTAGAATCATACTCAATTGCCAGAAAAGCAGAGGAATGCAACCCGAAAATAACGACTTTGACCCCAACCAGACAGGCTTGATCGGACTGGAAAACAGCCCGCTGACTACCACCCTCGGAAATCTTCAGGCCAAGAGAACCGCCACCAACCCGGATATGGCCGCCCTGATTGTCCACCTTTTAAAGAAAGCCGGGGCAGGAAGGGGAGACCCGGTGGCGCTCGGGGCCTCTGCTTCTTTTCCTTCACTGATCGTGGCCAGTTATTGCGCCGCCAGAGTCTTAAACCTGGAGCTTCTGGCCATCATTTCCCTCGGGGCCTCACAATGGGGAGCCAATAACCCGGAATTTTCCTGGCTGGACATGGAGGACTGCCTCCGTCAGAATGGCTTCAACCGGCACCGGTTGCTTGCTGTCGCCTGGGGCGGTGAAGATGATTCCGGTAAAGAATATCCGGAAGAAATAAGATCCCGTCTTCTGGCCAGGGCAGACAGGCTCGGCCTGGTATTTCTCCCGTCCGGAAGCCTGGAACAAAGGGTAAGGAGGCAC
>CAZDZU010000056.1:2145-9211 GCA_964509995.1 uncultured Eubacteriales bacterium
CGGCAGCCGGTGAGAGAAAAATAAAAGTCTTCATCAACATAGGCGGCAGCTCGGTTAATCTGGGCCGGGATTCTTCAATTCTGGAGCTCCAGCCGGGACTCGCCCGGATCAACCATATTCCGCCTGTTTCGCGTCGGGGGCTAATCCAGGAAATGGCCGGGCGGGGGGTGCCAGTCATACATCTGCTTAACATCAGGAAACTGGCTGAAATTTACAGATTGCCATGGGACCCCAGGCCTTTACCTCCGCCGGGGGACACAGTTTTCTGGTCAGAGAACAAAGCGAGTAGAAGCGACCTACCGGTTATTTTTGGCGGTTACGTTCTCAGCTGTGTTCTCTGGCTGATGGCGGCTGGAGTTATTCGTAAAAAAGCTTTCCGGGCGGTGCCCCCTCAGGATTCTTGAGATAGTAACCGATTCCGCTGGAGATAACCTCAGCGTAGCGGGGCACATTTTCCATCAGAATCGGCCGGTCGGGGTGGAGTTCGGTCCAGACTTTTAATATCTGAATGATGGAGGATAGATGGCGTCCGACCCTGACCTCTATCGGCCAGCCTTTCTCGTCCAGCTTTTCAAACAGCAGGCCATGGCGCCCGGCCCTCATCACAAATTCATCCTTTCCGGTCAATAAAAGTTCCCGGTCGGTCTTGCCCCGGGTGGCATCCAGAAAGGGTTCAGGCGTTTCCAGGAGAAGAGGAATGGCCGGAGTATGGTCGCCAATCTCCCGGTGTGACAGTCCACGCAGGGCGGCGGGAGAATATTCAACTCCGATGTTGAAACCTTCCTCTCCGCTGATCATCATAGAAGCCAGGGCGGCCAGGTCTTCTCCCTTCTGGTGAGCCACGATGGTGCTGATGACCGGGTACTGCAGCTCGGCCTCGTGGAGGTCAATCACCAGGTCTATTTTTTCCTTTATTATAAGCTGGGTCATGGCGTAACAGGTCTTCTCGGTCATAGTTCCCTCTGGCCTTCCGGGCCAGGTCCGGTTCTGGTTTCTGATGTCCATGTAAGCCAGCTGCTGTCTGGAAGGATAATGGATGTAGACTTCCGGATCCGGCCACTGGTCGAGAGGGTTTGACCAGCGGTCTCCCTGCCTGAATTTCTGCTTGCCCCACGGGGTGGTTATTTCATAGTCGGGGGGATAGGCGCCACCAGGCCTGGTCGAAGTGGAAGCGCTCGGGTTGGCGGTGGGGATGATAAAGACTCTCCCCCTTTGTACCAGGGCATTTTCCACCAGCAACCAGGCAGCCAGCCTGCCACCGGGTTCCTCGGCGTGAGACCCGCCCAGGACCAGGGCCGCTCCGCCCGCGGCACCTGATATTTTCTCCGCCAGCACGTAAACATTGGCATCGTTAATGCTTCCTTTGATCCCCGGAAAATAATCGCTCAGCTTCTTGACTTCCAGCAGACCATCGCCGGCTACCAGTGGTTCTTTCAGGTGCCGGCTTCTGTAAAAACTCAGGCCGGAGAAAATAAAAATCAGCCCAAAAACCAGGCTGAAAATTGATTTTCGAAGAGCATCAGGGTTTTTCATCCCTACCTCATTTCAGCCGGAAAAGGCGGAGAAGGAAAGGAAGCAGGACTATCAAGTAAAGAGCCTCGGTCTGCCAGTTCTTTGACCGGCGAAAGTTATGGAGGAAGCAGGCGGCAAAAAAGGCCACCAGCAAATAATAAAGAACTGTTATTAACGTGGCCATTCCTGTCTCCTAAAAAAGCGTCAGGAAAGAAAGTTTCTTGCTGAAAATGACCATCAGAGTTCCCAGCAGGGCGATGATGGCGGCCGGGACCAGGCACAGCTTGAGGAACTTAGAATATCGTTCTTTAACTCCGACTGTATCCACGGTCAGACGCCCGATGATGGCTGTCGGGGGCAGGGCGTCACCCAGCGGCCAGATGACACTCATCCCGGCCAGTGCCACCACCGGGTCCAGACCCCGGGTGTTAAAAAGCAGGACCAGGGGAACTCCGAGGACCGGAGCCGCTCCCCACATGAGAACAGCTTCGGATAAAGGCAGGGTTAGAAATAATGAGGCGATAACCAGCGCTGCCGGCAGGGTGACAGTAGAAACAGAAATCAGGCCTCTGACTCCGGTCAGGGTCATAACCTGAACCAGAATCCCGACGCAGGTGAGAGTGCCCACCAGGGGCAGAAGCTGTTCGGCCGTGGCCAGCGAAGTTTTCATGATATTAAGTCTGACGGGGGAGGTCAGAACTGCTACCACGGCTGTCAGGGCAAAGATCAGCGGCAGGCCCAGGATGGGAAAGCTGAACGGGAAAATCCTTCCGGCTAAAACCAGACCCAGGAAGGTAAGAAAAGGCAAACTCAGCCGCCACCAGTTCATCTCCGGCGGCGGAGCTGGAAGCTCGGTCAGGGCTTTTTCTATGTCAACCGGCCTCGCCTTCCAGCCAAGTATGAATATGGTCAGCATCGCTCCCAGGACACAGGGGATGAGAAGCGGCAGGAAAAAGCCGACATAAGGCATATTAATACCAGCCGCGGTCAGCATGGCCCAGAGGCTGACCGGCGGGGCGGCTGCGCTAAGTCCGGCAATAAGAAATATTATGGCGGCCACCCTGACTTCGCCGAGGCCCATGTATTTGAGGACCACTGCCACCAGCGAGCCGGTGATCAGAACGGTGACGCTTCCGGCTCCGGTCAGGGCGCCCGGAATCAACAGCAGGAATACCAGCAGCAGAAACAGCATGAACTTCCGGCGGTGGAATTTTTTCAGGATGGCTCTGACGGCAAAGGCCACTCCTCCGGCTTCTTTCAGCAGGTTCATGAACAGAGTGGCTGTCAGAAAGATCAGGCAGATGTCAAGGTAGGTAATGGCTCCCTCGGCCAGGTGACGGACCGGAAGTCCATAACCTCCGGCCAGGGCACCGGCTACGGCGGCCAGAAAGAGCGACAGCTCTGCCGACACTCTTAAGAGTCTGGCGACCGCATAGGCCGCAATCATTACCGACAGGATGAGAAGGGCGCTCTGGGTCGGGGACAAGTTTTGATTTCTCCTTCCGGCTCGGTTAATATCTCCGGCTGTCGACTATAATCCTGGCAATGGCGTTATAACTCTGCATGGTGTTCTTCTGCTGGAACAGTGCCCTTTCCACTATCAGGGTTCCCAGGGGATAGTCGTCCCAGCGATAGATTCCCACGTCGGTTTGTTTCCCGGTGATGGAGACCAGTTCTCTGGCTCCATGACTGACTCTGGGCAGCTTCAGCTGATCGAGAACGAGGTTCAATGATTCCGGGTCTTCTATGGTGAAGGTCCGGCCGTTCGGGTCCATGACCAGTTTTAGCTCGGGCGGGGCGGGAACAGTTGAGTTCCGGTCAAGCTGGTCTCCGGTTATGAAGGAGTAGATTGTCCGGTGAGAATAGAGAGTGTCAGATTCGTCGACGGTGTAGGAGTATTGGGGAATATCGGGCGGGAACAGGTCATTCTTGATAGCCTTAAAACTCAGAACGGTCAGCTTTGTGCTCTGAAGGTAACCCAGAATTATTCCCAGCAGGACGATGAAGACGACCGTACGGACCAGGCTTTCGGTATGACCCCGGAACAGAATGTAAATCAGCCAGATGACATTGATGGCCAGAAGGGCGGTGACGATATTAATGGCCAGCGAGGTTGAAATCATATTTTCACCTGCCTCTCTGCTTCAGATTTTAGCAAAATCAAGAGGAAGTTGACATACCCGACCCGCCGGGAGAAACTTTTCTTTTGCAAATTCGTTTCACAGTGTATAGAATTCATTTCTTATTATCCTCTTTCTTAAAGGAGTTGGTCATGAAAAAAAATCTGACGATGCTGCTGGTCCTGTTGATTCTGGTTACGGGAGCCATGGCTCAGCCCCAGGAAAAGTTGCCCAGAACGCTGCTCTCGCTTAAGTTGCTTCAGGATATCATTAACGAAGCTAACGGAGAACTGGCTCTGCAGAACGAAATCTTTCTGACCGGGGTAAATCGCAACCGCAGGGCGGAAGAATATACCGGCGGCTATTTTGAGACTGCTTTTATACTGGAAAAGCTCAAAGAATATGGCTATGATGAAGCGCAGATTGTCGACCTTCCGACCAGGGGACAGACCACCTGGGATGCCGAAGAGGCAGAGCTCTGGGTGGTCGAGCCGGTTAAAAAGAAAATTGCCGACCTCAAAGAAATGCCGGCCGTTCTGTGTTCTGGCAGTGCTCCGGCTGAAGTGACGGCCGAGCTGGTAGATATTGGGCCGGGGTACAGCGATGATAATTATAAAGGCAAAGACCTTAAGGATAAGATAGCTCTGGTCTATGGCTCTCCGGAGAGAGCCAGGCGCCTGGCGGTGGAGAAATACGGGGCAGTCGGCCTCATCGGTTGTTCCTCCAGTCATCCGGAATTTGACCGCGACCAGATTGGCTGGAATTCCATAAGAACGGGGCCCAAAGAAAAACCGACCTTCGCCTTTATGGTTTCTGAAAGAACCTACTTTGAACTTAAAATGGCTCTGGAAAGAAAGACCAGGATTGTGCTGAAAGCAGCGGTCAAAACCCGGCAGGTTCCTTATAAAGAAGAAATGGCCGTTGGTTTAATAAAGGGAACAGAGAAGCCGGATGAAGAGCTGGTGCTGACCGCCCATCTTTTTGAAGGCTTTGCCAAACAGGGAGCCAATGATGATGCCTCCGGCTGCGTGGCTATTCTGGAAGCAGGCCGGGTGATAAAAAAGATGATCACCGAAGGTACCATTCCGCCTCTTAAAAGGTCTATCCGTTTTCTTTTCGTGCCGGAGATATCGGGCACCCGGGCCTACCTCCAGAAATATCCGGAGATAGCCAGGAGATTTTTTGCCAACATAAACGAAGACATGGTCGGGGAAGCCCTGGTCAAAAACCTGAGCGCCTTCCGGATGGAAACGACTCCCCATTCTTTGCCCACCTATCTTAATGATGTGGTGGCTTCCTTTGTTGAGTGGATGGGGGCCAGCCAGAGGATCGCTCAGGACCTGGGCTGGAGAGATTATTCTGTCCTGTCGCCGGCTGGAAGTCGCGACCCGTTTTATTATTCAATCGACCCCTTTTCCGGAGGAAGCGACCATATAGTTTTCGTGGATGGCTCGGTTAAAGTTCCCGCGGTTATGTTTATCTGCTGGCCCGATATGTGGTATCACACCAGCGGGGACCTGCCGGATAAATCTGATTCCACCCAGCTCAAAAGAGTGGTCACGCTGACCGTGGCCTCAGCTCTTTTCCTGGCCAGCGCCGGGCCGGAAGAAGCCCGGGCCATTCTGAATGAGATAAGTTCCAGGGGGATTGAGCGTCTCGGCCGGGAAAAGGGCCGGGCGGTTGATATGCTCCTCCGGGCTGATAAAAAGAATCTGTCTGCTGCCAGGAAAGAAGCGGTCAATGTTCTGCGACAGGCTTTTGCCCGGGAAAAGGAAGCTCTGGAGTCAGCCAGATTTTTTGCCGGTAACGACCGCTGGTTCTCCTCACTGCTGGCGGCCAAGCTGGGCACCCTGGATCAATTCCAGGCGGCCGGGATTAACGAACTGGAGGTGCTTTACCAGCAGAGCTGCCAGAAACTTGGCCTGAAACCGGAAAAACTGACCCCGACTTCTGACGAGCTCAGATTGAGCCGGCTGATTCCGGTGAGAAAGCCGCTGGCTTCAGATGAGGAGCCCTGGACGGTCATGATGAGACTGAGAGAGATGAATCTTCAGGTTTCACCCTTGATCTATCAGGCTGAATTTGAACTGCGAAACTTTATTGACGGTAAGAAATCGGCCCTTGATATCCGCAACGCAGCCTCAGCCGAGTATGAACCTCTGCCTCTGCTGGACGTGGAAAAGTACTTTCTGGCTCTGGAAAAGGCCGGCTTTCTCGCCTTCAAGAAGAAGTAAGCAGCAGAAGTCGCCTACAGCTGATTTCAGGTTCGCTCAGGCTTCCTGACCCCGAACCCCGGGCCGGGTTCTTATTGTCCGTAAATTTTGCGGAGTTCCTCGACCAGGTCCAGGTTTTTCTCGATTTCTATCAGCGGAATATTTTTGCTGCGGGCAATGGAGGTGAATCGGCCATCAGAATTGCCCTCTTTATTGACCAGCAGGATATCGGATTGAGGGGCCACAGCGTCTATGCTCTGTTCATCGGTAGTGTCGCCGGCGGCCGCTCCCTGGGCCCTCCTTTTCAGACCTTCGACGTGAGCTCCGATGACCTTCAGCCCCTGTTTCCTGGCTTCCTGGATGAGCTGATTGATTCTCCTGATTTCGTCATCTATGGAAATCCCGGCTGCCCCCATGCCTTTCAGGCTGGCTCCCATGACTATGATGACAGAACCGTATGGCTGGCCGCTCTGCTTCTTTGCCTGCAAGGAGTCCGCCCTGGCCAGGGGTTCCAGTTCAAAGGGAATGCCAAGCCTCTGCAGGATAACCTTGATAATGGCCGGCCCCGGACTCTGACCGCAGGAGGTGAGAAGCACCGGTGACCTGGCTGTGGCTTCCTGCCCGCTCAGAGGCCCGACTGCCGGACTTAAATATACCAGACCCAGAATTATCAGAGCAGTCAGTTTTTTCATTCTTTAACTCCTATCATAATTTCATTTGATCCGGCTTGAACCAGGATTAAGTTTATATTTTCCCCCGGCCGAAATCAACTCGCAGCCTCCGGAGCCGGGACGGCGTGATGTCAACCTCGTAACCCTTCTGTCCGGTTGCCTGTGGCCGAAAAAATTTATTCTGCCCTGGCCCGGCGATTAAGTTGAAATTTGAAAAAATAATAATCAAAGACAACCGACCGGTCTTCAACCGCGGAGAAGGAGATGGCCTTTCCTGTCAGGAAGGTGGAAAATTCTCGCTAGACCCTGGACCCGGTCAGAAGTTCCTTCATTTTGAGGGCGTTGAATACAGCGTGGGCCTGGTAATCGTTATTAAAATAAACAAAAACTTCAGAAGCGGTGCATTTTCCGATGGTTTCGGCCCACCTTTTCAGTTCCTCGTCTGAATACCGGTAGCGGTAGCCCCCCGTCAGGCCGTGAAATCGAAAGTAAGCGGTTTTGGCGGTAACCACCCGCTCCGCCGGAACCCGGGCCGCAGAAACCACACAGA
>CAZDZU010000057.1:0-9123 GCA_964509995.1 uncultured Eubacteriales bacterium
GAATACCGGACGAAATGGAGTCTTTATGGCGGGGTGGAATGGGAGAGCGACTGGGTGAAAACTGACGATTCAGTGCTGACGCTTACTCCGCCGGTCAGGCGTCGGACGATAGAAATTTCGGTGGATGAGGATAATATTCTGCAGAACAAGGTCAAGGCGGTGGCCATACAGGTGAAGCACAACATCTTCGGGAAGGATGTTCTCAAGGAAGTGGTGATAAACTATGACAAGGGGGATCCGCTGCAGGTCAATTACACCTACATGCATGAAGAGGGAAAACCAGGCTACAGCTACCGGTTGATCTGGCTGTTGCTGGACGGCAAGGAAGTTTCAACTAACTGGATTAACCGCGAGAGCCCGTTCATTTTCGCGGTCTTCAGCAAATAAAATCAAAACGGTAATAAGGAGGATAACATGAAGAAGATGAGGCTAATAAAAATTCTGATGGTTATC
This sequence comes from uncultured Eubacteriales bacterium, assembly GCA_964509995.1. GTDB lineage: Bacteria > Acidobacteriota > Aminicenantia > Aminicenantales > Saccharicenantaceae > Saccharicenans. The sequence continues at coordinate 454 of CAZDZU010000057.1, forward strand.
TTCAGCCTGGCCGGTCTGGTGTCGTTTTCGGCGGCCGAGGTTGAGCTCGATTCGGTTCCGCTGCAGGTGGCCAACGCCATTCTTTTCCGTGATCATGCTGACCCCAATATCTATTATTACATGCCCAACCAACCGCGGCTGGCCTACTGGCCCGACGGCACTCCAAAACTAACTTTTCTGAAATACACCAAAGCCGGGAAAGAAGAATCAAAGGGCGGAATTCTTCACTTGTTCGTCAAGTACGGTCTGGAAGAGCAGGAACTGGCTAAGGTCCGCCAGGAGCTGGCCAAAATAAATCCCAAAGCCACCATCAAAGGGCCTCTGGTCTTCAAAAAAGGCTCATTTCTGGTGGTTTCGGCCGCGGTCGGGGAAGGGGGTGCCTTTACCAGAAAGATTATCGGAGAGGGAAAAGCGCCGCTGATTTCTGGCTCTGAGGTTTCAGTTTCCATAGCGGTGACCCCGGAAGGGGCTACCTTTCTGGAAGAGGCCCTGCGGCAGCCAACTTATCCGGTCAGCGTCCGCTTTGAAATGACCTACGAGGGACTGACCCCGAAATATCAGGCTACGGCCACCATTCACTGGTCAAAGGTCAGGGAATACTTTGACCAGTACAGCAAGTGGAAAATTTACAAGAAGAAAAAACTGGGCCTGTGGACCTGGTATGTCCGGACCGGGACAGGAGAACTACGAGAGATAAAAGACGAACTGACCTCAAAAGGAGCGGTCAGAGTGGATATAACCGGCGAGGACCAGAATCTCGACAGCCTGATGCAGAGCCTGGTCGATACCATCATGCGGGAAATGTTCGAAACCAAACTGGATCTGCCAGAAGAGGCTGAGGGCAAAGAAGGAGAGGAAGGGACGCGGCCACAGGATAGGCCCTACGGTGTCAGCACCACCCGTAAAAAGGTCAGCCGGACTGATGACTGGACCATTAACCTGACCAAGAGACTGCGCCAGGAACGCGACACCGGACCGATGGATGCCAGCATCGGGGATGTGATGCGAAAATACAAGAACAACAAGAAGGTCTTTGACATCATTAATCTTGACGACCCGGACCTTCAGGACAGAGTGGTTTATGCCATACTCGACGGAGAAGATTTTGAGACCTTCAGGAAATACATTAATTTCGTGACCGTGAGTTTCAAAAAGGTGCATAAGACTGGAGAGCCGACAACCCGGGATGTAATCTTTAACGCCCAGACTTTTGCCGAACGTGGCAATATGCTGTCTTTTGTCTATCCGAGGCTGGGTGAGGGTGCTACCTGGCTGAGCTATGAATATAAAACAACCTGGAGCTTTATGGGCGGAATCAAAGTGGAAGGCCCCTGGACCAGAAGCGAGGAAGCGGCCATCAACCTCTTCCCCCCCCATCGTTACCGGCAGATTGACATCATTGCCGACGAAGAAAATGTCAGAGCCTATAACATCAAGCTGATTACCGTGACCTTCAAGAATAAATTTGTCGACCGGGAGAAGATTGGCGAAGTCAAACTGCTGCCGGCAGAGACGCTTCTGGGGAAGTATGAATACGTCCACGCTGAAAACGACCTGAACTTCCAGTACCAGGTGACCTGGCTCCTGGGCGACGGCCGGAGAGTCCAGTCCGGCTGGCAGACGACGACCGAACCGTTTGTCTATGCCCTTTATCAGGAAAAATAGAAGCCAATAAGAGACAATTTAACAGATGGTTGCCGGCGTCCGGCGATCAATAATAGACAGGAGGCAGGTCCAGGGCTGAGGCTGGGATGAAAAGCCTTATGATTCTCGCCGCCGGTATTATCTTCCTTCTGGGATGCTCTTCGGCTCCGTCGGGCCCAAAAGATAAACAGGTGGAAACGCTTATGACTAACCTGATCTCAGCCCAGGAGCCAGGGGCTGCCGTTCTGGTAGTCAGAGGCGGCAGGGTCGTTCATAAGAGTTGTTACGGCCTGGCTGATATCAGAACCGGCCAGCCGGTTCACCCGACAACTAATTTCCGCCTGGCCTCGCTCACCAAGCAGTTCACGGCTGCGGCCATAATGATTCTGGTCAGGGAAGGGAAGCTGAACTACGAGCAGACACTGGGCCAGCTGTTTCCGGATTTTCCGGATTACGGAAGGTCTGTCACCATAAGGAATCTGCTCCATCATACCTCGGGCCTGCCCGATTATGAAAGCCTGTTGCCGCCAGCGGACCCCGGCCGGAGTATTGAAGAACAGCAGGTCAGTGACTATCAGGTGCTGGAATTTCTGAAACGGGAGAAGGGCGGAAAATTTGTCCCGGGGACAGAATGGGCTTACAGCAACTCCGGCTATGTGGTTCTGGGCCTGATCGTGGAAAAGGTTTCCGGATTTCCCCTGAGTCGTTTTATGGAGGAAAAAATCTTCAGGCCAGCCGGAATGATGACCACCGTCCTTTATGAGAGGGGATTGAATCGGGTTTTGGAAAGAGCTTTTGGCCATTCTAAAAAAGACGGCCGCTGGGTGATTGAAGACCAGAGTCTGACTTCTGCCACCAGGGGCGACGGTGGTCTTTATTCTTCGCTGGAGGATTTAAGTCGGTGGGATAAAGCTCTGAGGGAAAATCTTATCCTCAAGGAAAACGAACTGGAGCTGGCCCTGACCCCGGTGGCCGTTGCGGGCAAAGGACCGCTCACGCCGGATGGGAAGCCGACAGGCTACGGGTTTGGCTGGTTCGTTAGTTCCTGGAGAGGGCAGCCCCTGGCCTGGCACTATGGAGAAACCGCAGGCTTCAGGACAGCCATTTATAGATTTTATGATTCCGGGTTGACTGTCGTTGTTCTGGCTAATCGCGAAGATATAGATTCTTCCAGCCTGGCTCTTAAATTGGCCGAGATATTCCGGGATTGAATAAGCAACCCGGCCGGGGAGGGGACCTTATTATGGTTTTCTATTAGGAATTCTTTGATATATGAACACTCATTCATATATTAGACAGATTAAATTTATTTTTATCATCCCCGGATAATCCGGAATGAATCAGTTCGGCCTGGCCGACCTGTTTTAATCTCAACACTTCTTTTTCAATCTGGTCTTTCGGCCAGCACCTTTAAGGATTAGCGGCCGGAGATGAGATGAAGAATTGGTTATTCAACCCCGAGGCGGTAAATTTCTTCCCTAATCCGGGCTCCTGGCTTTAATTTCCATTCCAGCAGTTTGATTATGATTGTCATTTTAAGATCAGCCTGGATCGATTAAAATAAAGCGGGGACAGGCCTTAAATGCTGAATATCATTCTGATTGTCGCCGGAGTGGTCCTGCAGCTTCTTGGACTGGCCGGCTGCGTCCTGCCGGTTCTGGCCGGTCCACCCCTGAATTTTCTCGGGTTGATATTGCTGGGCTTAGCCAGAGGCTGGGATATTTTTAAATTGAATTTATGGCTGGTACTGGCCGGCCTTACAGTCCTGACCATGATTCTGGATTATGTTCTGCCGGTCGCCGGCGCCCGTAAGTATGGCTCAACCAGATGGGGTACCCGGGGCGCCTTTCTGGGGATGTTGCTTGGCATATTTTTATTCCCGCCTCTGGGGCTGATTTTCGGAGCTTTTCTGGGGGCAGTCGGCGGGGAGCTTCTGGCCGGCAAAAAAGACAGGGAAGCCCTGAGGTCCGGCTGGGGCGTATTTGTTGGCTATTTCATTTCGATGCTGCTAAGACTCATTGCTTCAGGGCTCATGACTTTCTTTTTTGTCAGAACGCTCTTCCGTTAATTTGACGTTGCTGAAATATATTTCCTGTTCGTGGCTACCGAAGTCAGAAGGAGCTAATTTTCAGCCTCACGAGAGGGGCAGATAATTATCGTTTCTTTGGCCGTAGTTCCATAGTCAGGAGTGGAAAAGAGGTCGGGAAAAGGTAACGAGGGCTCAGGGGGGCAGATCCGGCACTTAAGGGTCGGCCTGGTCGACGGGAACGAACAAAATCAGTCCGGCCGTGGAAATAAGGAACAAAATAATTCGGCTGCCCGCAACGCTGTCGGAGCTATACCGCGGGCAAACTCCTGCCTCTGAGTATCGTGGCTATAAAATTCGGTCCGGAAAACGATTTTAAGGCTCAGACTAAAATCTCTTTGTCCCAGCCGAGCTTTCTGAGTTCAATATTTTCCAGTTTGCTCTGACCCAGTTTGTAGACCGTGTCGGCGGCTTCGATGCAAATCGGCGGCGGGGAAATCGGCCAGGGTTCTCCGCGGAGCTCGTCTCTTTTCGCCTGGATTATCTTCAGGCCAACAGCATCAAGCGCCACCGGGTCGGTACTGGCCAGAAGGCCTTTGTACGGCCAGCGGTAACGGGGGTCAAACTGCGGCCCCTTATCGCAGACCGGACGGAGGGCATCGACGATAATCAGTCTGGTCTTGCCCTTCACCTGTGGTAGATGCCAGATTTCTCCCAGCTTGGCGCTGTCTTCATAATGATAATTCCGCGGGACACCCGAATACATAATATAGTTTTTGATGACGGTGCCGATGCCAGTCAACCAGTGAGCTTTCAGACCAGGAACGGATATAAGGGCGGTGATGGGTGTCAGGTCCACATTGCGGCCCTGGGCTCTTCTGATGTTCTCTTCAGGAACACCGGCGGCCACCAGGGATTCTTTTATTATCTCCAGAAGCTCGTCGTGGGTGGGGTTCATCATCGGAGTGGGGACCAGACCGATGACATCTTTCGGGCTTACCAGCGACAGCCAGGCCTGCCGGCTATCTTTTTTACCTGTTGTTTCCTGAAGAAGTCTGTCCACCATGCCGGCCAGGATCTTTTTATCGATGTTCATCTGATCGTCGAGGACATTCTCGTCGCGAATCAATACCACCAGGCTTTTTCCGGCGGATTTTTGCGGCGACGGGCTGGCCAGGGATTTCCTGACATAGTCGGGTTTGATCAGGCTCAGTCCCAGGGTGGTGCCGACGGTGCCCCTTATAAAATCCCTGCGGGTGATTGTTTTCTTGTGGTCAGTCATTTAACCCTCCTTGGGTGAATTACTTTCAGTCTATCATTTCCAGTGGATTTGATTCAATATTTCTTTAGCCGCCTCCGGACCAGGGGCTTCAAAAACCAGAGCCAGTGAGGAGCCGGAGAGCTTCCAGGCCAGCCAGCCGTCTTCGAGCTGAATAATGTCTTCGGACTTGATTTCAGCCCCAACAGTATCATCAAACAGAGCTGATTTTTCAGCTAAATAAGCTTCTCTGAACTCGGAAAGGGCCCGCCGGGCGCTTCTGTCTTCGGGATATTTAATCAGAATCAGCCGGGAGGTCTTACGTGATTCCGGGTCGGCTTCTGACCATTCTGTATACAGGCCATCGCAGTCGCGATCGAGGTGCAGGATATTCTCGTGGCTCAGATAGTATAACGAATTCAAAATCAGATGGGAATGAAAATAGCCGGTCCTGCTTTTTTTGACCTTCCAGCGGGCTTCAGAGGCCGTTTTAATCAGGTTCAGGATTTCTGGCAGGGCTGACCTCTGGCTCTTTGCCGCAACCAGGCTGGCCAGTTTCAGGATAATTTTTTTATTTCCGGGAGATTCCTTTTCAGCCAGGATGCGAAGATAGAGGTTGTCGAGGCGGGCTCTGAGCAGACCTTCTCCATATAGAGCGACGATGTCCGGAGCCACCGGGTTTGCAGGGAGTTCTGCCAGCTCAGGCTTAAGTATGACCGGTTCTCCCGTCCAGTCGAGGGATAAAAGGCCAAAAGCTTCATCCGGGTGCTGCATTTCGTAGATTTCGACCAGTAATTCACCATGGTTGTCGTTATGGTATTTAAAGACCAGAAGCTGGTTGAACTTATAAGCCAGATAAAGCTCGCCTCCGCCATCCATATAATCAAAAATTGTCTCCCTGGTTATCTTCTGAGGCGGACCTTCGAGTGCCCAGCCGTCCAGTTTTTCCGGCAATTTAAGGCTGTCGGCTTTAATCATGCTCGAATCTCCCTTCGAACAGGCAGATGAAAAAAACAGGATGCAGACTAAAAACATCTGGAGGATTAAGAGCAGGGGTGAAGCGGCTTTATTCCGGTTGAGGCTCATCGGGAAAAATCCTGTCCGCATGTCTTAACTGTATTTATTCTAAACATTGCCTGGATTTCAGTCCAGATTAATCTTTTGATCGTCATGAATTTTCGTTTCTGATATATAGTTTCCCTTAAATCCTTCAGTCTGGTAAACAGAATCATTTAGCCGCTGGCAGCAAAAGGCTGATTTAAGATAGGCCCTCATCCAGTTGGCTGACTGAACTTATAAAAGTATCAGAGCAGAAGGAAATGCGGAAAGATTCGGGTTTCAGGCCCTGAACCAGGCTGAGCTTCATATGATTTGATTATTTATTCTGATAGTTATCAAGGTAAAAAAGGTAAAAAATAAGGAAAAAATTTATGTCTTCTGGCGATGGCCAGGAGCCCGGGCTCGATTTTATGAGGTTTATGAGGTCGCTCCAGGGTCTCAAGGGCATTTCCAGGACTTTTTTTAATGTATTTATATTCAACAAGTTGAGGTGATCGGAAGTCATCATCTGCCCCATAAGCTCCATGCGGGAGCTTATTTATTCATTGATAAAAAACGGCCAGAGCTTGACACGGGTCGGTATAAACGAAACGATGGGACCGGCATGTGTAATTTCTGTCATCAGCACGGGGAAGGGAAGAAGTGGTATCTGGAAGCCAGGAACTATTCCCAAGACCTGTTGAGCGACCTCAGACGGCGCCGGATGATAGAGAAATTTTTCGAGAGCCCGGATCATCTGGAGCGGGGGGAAAAGGCTCTGACCAGGCTCGACCGCCTGCCAGCGCTCCTGAGAGGAATTATACGGAAGAAGATAACAAAAAGACAGATGCCCTACCACTTCGGCCAGGTCATCCCCATTGAAGATGTGGAAAAAATTCTGGAGCTGGCCACTTCCGTGGTTCGTCTGGCCTGTATCTGCCGGAAGAGCTGGCTGGGGTCCGAAGAACGCTACTGTTATGGTTTAAGCCTGGCCCCGGGCGGGGGCGAAATGGTCAGTATTCTAAAAAGCATAAAGGCTGATTATCTGATCGGGCCCCGGACCGGTGGTCTGGAATATCTTTCAAAAGAGCAGGCCCTGAGCCTGATGCGCCACTGCGAGCAGGATGGATTATGCCACAGCATCTGGACCTTCATCACCCCTTTTATAGGCGGGCTCTGCAACTGCTCTCTTCCCGGATGTATGGCCATGAGAACCACTCTAATTCATAAGGCTCCGGTGATGTTCAGAGGAGAATATGTGGCTGTCGTGAACCCGGAAAAGTGCCTGGGTTGCGGCGACTGCCGGAAAATCTGTCCCTTTAATGCCTACTTTCCGTTTAAGACTGGTCAGCGGGCCGAGGTGGATCTGAGCCGGTGCTATGGCTGCGGCCTCTGTCGGAGCATTTGCCCGGCTGAAGCCATAAGCCTGGTGGAAAGAGAATCGGTGTCTGAAGCTGCCGGTTTGTGGCTTTAGACCCGGGTTCGCCGGTGGATATAGGTTGTTCTTAAAAATTGATGACCAGGGAAGTGGTAAAAAAACTGTCCAGTTTTTTTAGAGGATAGGGGACAGTCAGGCCGGTAGGTGCTCCATAAATGTCAAAGAGCGGAATAAAGGCCGTGGCGGGGAGATGAGCATAAAGCATCTTGTAGCTAACTTTGAGAGCCAGGGCCTTAGAAATGGAAGCACTCAGAGAGTTGGTCCAGTCAAAGCGCCAGTCTTTCATCTCCTTTAAATTCTCATCGAAAACAAAGACGGTGGACAGCGATGATTTGTCGGAAAATTTCTGTTCGGCCAGAAAATCAAAGCGGAAGCCGGCAAAGGAAGTGGTCGCCTGTTCTATGTATTTCCTGGAGGAATAGGTCAGGCCAGCATTCATCCTGACACTGGTTTTTTCTTTTTCTATCCAGGCATAACCCAGACCGGCAATTACCATGTAGCGGCGGTCAATTCCAGCGAATTTATTGCGGTCCCAGCTGACTCCGAGCTGTCCGAGCAAGCGTTTTGAGATTTTTCGTTCATAAGCCCCGGCAATCAGGTAATTTTCAGCCACCAGGGCTTTGCTGGTTTCTTCTTCGATATAAAAATCCGTTTCTGTCCCCACTGCCCGGCGGAGGTAGGTGGTGGCGGTGCTGCGGAGGATGAAAGTCTTCAGGCTCAAACTGTCTCGGGTCCACTTTCTGGTGAGATTTGTGCCCAGACTGAAAGCGGAGGTGGCGGTATTGCCGCCGGTAACCACATAGCTGAGTTCGGCTGTAGCTTTCCAGGGACCGAGCAACCCTGACTGCTCGCCTTTTTCTTCGGCCCGGAATTCAGGAGCATAAATTAGAAACCAGAAAACCAGGGCGCTAAAAAGGAACAGGAAAGACTGAGATGGCTTTCTCATCAACCTCATAAATTAACTCCTGGCGGAAAATTTGCAGACAGAATTATTGTTTAATAATCGGATCATTCTGTCAAATGACTGGATTGAGCCAGGCGGCAGGAAACGAAAAGCAGAACAGGATCTGGAGTAAGAATAGAGGGCTGAGCCCTCATAAGTCTAATGTTTTTCGTAAAGATGGAGGAAGTAATTGATAAAAGGCTCCTGGGGCCAGCTTCAGGTTGAGAGATTTCATCTCCACTGAGGCAGCGCCGAGCCCGGTACTCTATTTGTAGCCCTGAAATCTGGCCGGATTCTTTTGATTTATCGGGTTAGTTGAGTAG
>CAZDZU010000058.1:0-9100 GCA_964509995.1 uncultured Eubacteriales bacterium
AAACATACATGAAGTCCTGCAGATGAGCGTCAATGAAGCCCTGGAGTTTTTCGCCGGCCAGCAGGACATTGTGCGCCGGCTGCAGCCGCTCTCTGAGGTCGGGCTGGGCTATCTGCGGCTGGGGCAGCCCACGACCACTCTTTCGGGAGGGGAGCTCCAGCGCATCAAGCTGGCCTACCACCTGGTGCACGAAAAGAACAGGAAGATTCTCTATCTCTTTGATGAGCCCACCATCGGCCTCCACCTGGACGATGTCAAAGTGCTTCTGGCCTGCTTTCAAAAACTGGTGGAACAGGGGCACAGCCTGGTGGTGATTGAGCACAACCTGGAATTCATCAAATGCGCAGACTACATAATCGACCTCGGCCCGGAAGGGGGCGACCGTGGAGGTTACGTCGTAGCTCAGGGAACGCCAGAAGAAGTGGCCGCAGCTCCGGAGTCACTGACCGGCGCTTACCTAAAAACCGTCCTGAAAAAAGTCAATCCAGCCTGAGACGGCGGGAGCGATAACCGGAACAATCCGGAACCTGACGGGTGTATTCCTCTTTCATCAGCGGCGAAGAAATTATGAAGTCGGCTGAAGCCCGGTCACAGGCGACGGGTATATTCCAGACGACAGCAATCCGCAACAGGGCTTTAACATCCGGGTCGTGGGGCTGGGCCTGGAGAGGATCCCAGAAAAAGATCAGGAAATCAATCAGACCTTCGGCAATCCCGGCTCCAACCTGCTGGTCGCCGCCGAGTGGTCCGCTCTGGAGGATGTTAACCTCCAGTCCCAGTTCTTTCTGCAGCAGCAGGCCGGTGGTGCCGGTGGCCCAGAGTTCATGTTCTTTAAGAAGACCTCTGTTAAACCTGGCCCATTCCAGAAGGTCCGGCTTCCGGTTGTCATGGGCCACCAGGGCGATGCGCTTTCTTTTTCCCATTTTCATAGCAATGGAGCTCATTTTACTCTCCTGTTCTTATTCTCGCAGAACCGACCGACAAAATAAATAAGGGAAAATCTTAAAAATGATGCCCGGAAGCCGGGCAATTTATTAGATAATTGATAATAAATAACTTGCCTGAAGGAGCAGGACAATGAGAGAGGGTATCGGTCATCAATTCCAGATAGAAACAAAATACCAGAGGGAGCCTTACTCCCCGGGGGCCGTCGAATATCAGAAAAAGAGGGAACAGCTTAAAGAAAAACTGGTGGATAAACAGATTCCACTCCCCCCGCCGGACCGGGACGACGGCTGGCCTCTGTTCAGAGCCTTAAATCACAGGAGAAGCGTTCGTGAATTCGAGAAGAAGCCGGTTTCGCTCCAGGCCCTGTCCCAGATTCTGTGGGCAGCCGCCGGCGTAACGCTGAGGGCGGGAGATTTTCTTCTCAGGACGTCCCCCTCGGCCGGGGCCCTCTATCCGGTAGATATTTACGTTTTCTCCCGGCAGGTTGAGACTCTGACTCCCGGAGTCTATCATTTTCTGCCGGCCAGCCAGACTCTGCGCCAGCGGTACGAGGGCGACTTCTCCGAACTCCTGGCCGGGGCTGCCCTGAATCAGGATTTTCTGGCTGAGGCCAGCCTGGTTCTGGTGCTGACTGCGGTCTTTGAGAGAACCACCTGGAAATACGGGGCCCGCGGCTTCCGCTATATCTACCTGGATGCCGGACATATTGTCCAGAACGCCGCCCTCTCTGCCGTTTCGCTGGGGCTTGGTTCCTGCCCGGTGGCTGCCTTTTTCGACGACGAAATAAATTCTCTGCTGGGGGTAAATCCGGCCCGGGAATCAGCCATCTACCTTCTGGCCGTCGGCTGGCCCCGCTGACAGCAGCTATTTACAGCACCACCTTTTTCTTGCGCCACTTGAGCTTCATGGTCAGCACCCGGTCGGTGGCGAAGATGCGGGTTGTCCACCAGAGCATAACCACCACGAACAGGAAGTTATAGGCGATGCCCAGCCAGAGCATTTTCAGGTGACCGAACATGATGTTCTGCATGGCAAAAAACGGATGGGAGAAAGGAATGGCCAGGACCAGAATCTTGGCCGGGAGCGACATGGTGTTGATGTCGGCAAACAGGCTGATGAAATAGGGAACCATGACGATGAACACCAGCGGGACCGAAAGGCTCTGGGCAGTGCGGTAATCTTCTGCCAGAACTCCCAGGATGGTGGCCAGAGCCAGGGCGCAGAGGATGGTCAGGAACAGGGAAATTCCAAACAGAATGTAACCCTGAGTATTGATGGTCAGCCCGAGCTGCTTCAAGATCGGGCTCAGGCCACCCAGGGCCCTGGAAACATCTTCCATATCAGTAAAATTAAAGGCGTTCCGGAAACCGTACATGTAGATGGCCGCCGAAACCAGACCGACCACGGCCGCGGCCAGCATCTTAGCCATGGCAATGGCTCCGCGGGAGACCGGCACGGTGAGCAGGGTCTCCAGCGTCTTGTTCTGCTTTTCCATGGCGATGGCCGTGATGACCATCTGGGCCGAATACATGATGATCATCATCAGGATGACCGGCAGGATAAAGTTCTGAGCGGTCAGGGCACCAAGGACGGCAGCCGAGGAACCCTCAGCCTGTCTGTCCTTGACCACCACAAATTCCCTGTTTTTAATGGGTGCCTTCAGCAATTTCGGGTCGGCCTCCGGGATTTTCTTCTTCAGATATTCATTGGAAAGATACTCGTTGGTCGAATTGAGCAGGGCTTTCACGATCTCGCTCTTGGCCCGGCCGGAAATGGAAACTCCCCTGAGAAAGGAGTAAGTCTCGACTTCGGCCGGCTGTAAGCTGCTGGCCTGCTGCCCGAAGCCCTGCGGAATGACTACCAGCAGGTCCAGGCTGCTGTTCCTGACTTCTTCCACCACTTTCTGCTTATCGCCCGTTTTTTCATCGATGATGAACCTGGCCATGTTCAGAGCGCCGATGATGTTCCTGGAAATTTCCGACTGGTCCTGGTCCAGGACGGCGATTTTTTGTTTGGACATGGCCTTTTTCATCTCGGTCCGGGTCACGTTGCCGATAAAATTGAAGATGACCAGAATAAAAACCAGGGAGATGACGAGCTGTTTGTTCAGCAGCTCCTTTATTTCTTTTATCAGAAGATGGGTGAAGTTTTTCATTGGACGGCTCTCCTGAAGACGATTTCCAGGTTGGAAGCCTGGTATTTTTCTTTAAGGGCCTGGGGCGTTCCGGAATCCAGAATGATTCCCCGGTCGATCAACGCCACCCGGTCCGACAGAAACTCCACTTCCAGCATGTTGTGGGAGGAGAGCAGCACCGAAACGCCCTCCTTGGTAAACCCCTTGATCATCTCCCGGACTTCCAGGGAGTTAATCACGTCCAGGCCGGAAGTAGGCTCATCCAGGATGGCCAGGGCGGGTTTGGTCATCAGGGCCCGGGCCAGAAGGAGCTTGCGGGTCATGCCCTTGCTGTAGGTGCCAGCCTTGTCCTTGAGTCTTTCCCCCAGTCCGGAAATGCCCACCGCTCTTTCCACATATTTTCTGGCTTCGGCTTCGTCGCTGGCATAAAACCTGGCCATGAAATTAAGATAGTCAATGCCCTTCATATTGCGGTAGGCCCCGGCCTCTTCGGGCAGATAGCTAATTTTTTCCCGGAACTTTTCCGGGTTTTTCTTCAGGTCGAATCCCAGAAAAGTCACCCTGCCGTCAGTAGGCGTAAGCAGAGTGGAAATGATGCGCAGGGTGGTCGTCTTGCCGGCACCGTTGGGACCGATCAGACCGAAGATTTCACCCTCTTCAACCCTGAAGCTGATGCCCTTTAGAGCTTCCAGGCTACCGTATTTTTTCTTAAGTCCTTCAACTTCCAGTACTGGAGCCATCTGGACCTCCTTTCGGATTTTTCAAGGATACAATCTATCAAAATAATTATACGAATTATACAGATTAAAGTTAGAAATTAAAATACCGCCGCGAATTGAGCACCCCGAAGACAGCCGGAGCCAGGCCGGATCGCTGTTTCAGCTCCGCCGCCAATCATAGAAACAGCCGCTTTCTCAGTCGGTAATCTTTTCTCCCGGAATTGTGTAATTCAGTTCCTCTGCCCCGACGATTCCCCCGGAGAGAATCATCTTCATGGCTTCCTGAACCGTCCAGGGCAACAGCCTGAGCTCCTGTTCCCCGACTATGACCGTAAAACCCGTAGTTACGTTGGGTGCGGTCGGAATGAACAGCTTGACCAGGTTCTCGCCGGTCTTTTTATCCCTGATGCGGCCGGTTACAAAGCCAATCGACCACAAACCCGGACGGAACTGCTCGACCATGGCCACCTGCTGAAAGACCTGTTTTTCGGGCAGGGCCAGCGCCAGCCCGAGCTGCTTTCCCAGACTGTAAACGGTCTTGATCAGCGGTATCTTCTCCATGATCTTTTCCACCAGGCCGAGCAGCCGGCGCCCCGCCCAGTTTGAAGCCAGCCAGCCCAGCAGGTAGAGCAGCACCAGGATCAGCACCAGCCCCAGCCCTGGAACCCGGAAGCCGACACGGTTTTCTATCAGGGCGGCAAATTTCTGGTCGATGTTAACATAAAGGAATCTGATTACCAGATAACTGAGATAGAGCGGAATCAGAGCCAGGAATCCCCTGAACACCTGCCGTTTGATATTCTGGAAAAAGTTTCTGGCACTCATTTGAATCCCTCCTTCAAGGCTGCAGGAGCCTAATGATAGAGCATCTAAACATTATAATTTATGGTTTCATAGAAACTATAATTAAATTGTTTCTGGTGGTGCGTCCGAAATCTGATTCTTCTCCGGAAGGCAGCCGGAGATTGCGGAAAATCTTTTTTCAGGCGCTTCACAGCGCAGGCTCCGCGGTCGGCCGATATTTCCGCAAATGATTTCCCGGGCGCCCGGGCAGACCCGGCTTCCCCTCCGCCCACAATTCATTTTACTTCCGGTGTTTGCCATCCTGACAGCCAAAACCATACGGGAGGATCGGAAGTGACTAAATAATGGCAATATAAAGTAACCAGGACAGAAGCAATGGCCGGCTCCCCGGAAACCGGTGAGCCTTATCAAAAATCACCCCGGGCCGCCGGCCCGGAGCTCCGGTCAGTCATAGAAAAAAAGCTGTTGACTCAATCTGAAAAACCAGGCCATCGGTCTCTACCTGGAAACAACATATGAATACTCATTCATATATTGGAGGACATGCTTTCCTGAGAACAGAATTATTGCCAAACACGACCACCCGGGTGATTTTTCCTTTCTTCCGAACCGAGATCTCAGTTTACTTCAGCCGCCCCTCAACTGTTTTCCAGTTGAGGTTTTTGAAAAAAGCCTCGATGTAGTCAGCCCGTTTCAGTCCATAGTCGGTGATGAAGGCATGCTCAAAAACATCCATGATGAGCAGGGGCTCGCAGCCGGCTGGATGACCGACGTCATGTTCATTAATCCAGAAATTGATCAGGCGCCCGCTGTGAAGGTCCTGATAGAGACCGACCCAGCCGATGCCCCTCATGGTTCCGATGCTCCTGAATTCCTTTTCCCAGAGCTCGTAACTGCCGAAATTTTCGGTTAATTTCTGGTAGAGTTTACTGGCGGGAGACAGGGCTTCTTTCCCGCCCAGATTTTCAAAATAATACTCATGCAGCCTCATTCCGTTCCATTCCCAGCCGAGCCTTCTTTTGAGTTCGGCAAACTCCGGCGTTCCTGTTTTCCCGTCCTTAACCATCTGGGCTATGGTTTCCAGCAGTTTGTTGGTGTTGTTGATATAGCCCTGATAAAGAGTGAAATGATTTTTGAGCAGGTTTTCGCTGAAGCCGGGCATGCCCAGCAAACCGGAATAATCTTTCGCCTGATAAGCCATGATTTGACCTCCTTCTTTTGCCTTCGAAAAACTCCTGAGCGGAACCCGGGTTATTACTCCCAGGAATCCAGCCAGATAGATAAAGCTCCGTCTTTTCAGAGTCGTTCCCCCCTCTTTTTTTTATTATACGCCACGGGAAGATAAACGGAGCTTATTTTTTCTTCTGTTCTTCTTCTTCAGCTTCAGGTAGCAGGCCTACTTTTCTCCGGATCTCCAGGTCGATCTGGTCGGCCAGCTCTTTATTTTCCTTCAGCAATTTTTTGACGTTTTCCCTTCCCTGGCCGAGCCTCTCACCCTTATACGAATACCAGGTGCCGGTCTTTTCCAGAATGCCGCACTGGATCCCGGAGTCAACCAGGTCACCCTCGCGGGAAATGCCCTCGCCAAAGATGATGTCAAACTGAGCTTCCCGGAAAGGCGGGGCCAGCTTGTTTTTTACGATCTTTACTTTAACCCGGCTGCCGACCACCCCCTCGCCTTCCTTCAGGGTGGCCAGCCTACGGACATCGATTCGCATCGAGGCATAAAACTTCAGGGCCCGACCGCCGGTAGTGGTTTCGGGCGAGCCGATGAATACTCCGATTTTTTCCCTGATCTGGTTGATGAAAATAAAGCAGGTCTTTGATTTACTGACTATGGCAGTAAGTTTACGCAGGGCCTGAGACATCAATCGCGCCTGAAGACCCATATGGGCGTCACCCATCTCGCCTTCAAGCTCGGCTTTGGGCACCAGAGCCGCTACCGAGTCAACCACGATAACATCCACCGCTCCGCTTCTTACCAGCACCTCGGCGATTTCCAGAGCCTGCTCGCCATAGTCGGGCTGGGAAATCAACAATTCATCGACGTTGATCCCGACTTTAGAAGCATACTGCGGGTCAAGCGCGTGTTCAGCATCTATGAAAGCCGCCTGACCGCCGCGGCGCTGGGCCTCAGCGATGACATGGAGGGCCAGGGTGGTCTTGCCCGTGGCTTCCGGCCCGAAGATCTCCACCACCCTTCCCCTCGGAAACCCGCCGATCCCCAGGCTCAGGTCGAAGGAGATGGAGCCGGTAGGAATAACCTCGGCTTTGACCGCAGCCTCTTTCTGGCCGAGCTTCATAACGGCGCCCTTGCCGAATTGTTTCTCAATCTGGGACAGGGCAGCATCCAGAGCTTTGCCCCTGGAAGCCTGTCTCTGTTCGGTTTCATCCGGTTTCATCATTTCCTCCGCTATGTTCACCAGCTGGATTATCTACCCAGCCGTTCAATTTAATCCCCGACCTGCAGAGCACTAAATCATACCGGTAATCTGGCCCTGGTCATCAACGTCAATTTTCTCGGCCTGCGGCGACCTGGGCAGCCCCGGCATGGTCATTATATCACCACACAGCAGAACCACAAAACCGGCTCCGGCGCTGAGGGAGGCGTTGGTCACGGTCAGGGTCCAGCCCCGCGGCCGGCCGAGCTTTTTGGAATCGTCGGACAGCGAAGACTGGGTCTTGGCCACGCAAACTGGCGTTCCCCCGAAGCCTATTTTTTCAAAAAGTTCTATCTTCTTCCTGGCCGCCGGCTCAATCTTTACCCCCTCGGCCCCGTAAATCTTTCTGGCGATGGCCTCCACTTTCTGGGCAATCGGAATATCCAGAGGATACAGGAAATCAAAACTGTTTTTATCCTCTTCGATGGCTTTGATTACCTCCCCGGCCAGTTCCAGACCGCCCTCGCCGCCCTTGTTATAGACATCGCTCAAAGCGTAGCGGGCCCCTTCCTTCTTAACCAGCTTGACCCAGGCGTCGATCTCGGTAGGAAAGTCGGCCGGGAACAGGATAAGAACGACCACGAACGGCGTCCCGAAAATTTTAAGATTTTCAATGTGCTTTCTGAGATTGTCAAAACCGGCTTCCACAGCCTGCGGGTTTTCCTTGCCCAGCTCGTCCAGCTTCATCCCGCCATGATATTTTAGAGCCCTGAGGGTCGACACCAGAACGACAGCGGCCGGCGGCGGCACCTGTCCGGTTCTGACGACGATGTCGAAGAATTTCTCCGCTCCCAGGTCGGAGGCAAAGCCGGTCTCAGTGACCACGTAGTCAGCCAGGCTCAGGGCCAGGCCGGTGGCCACGACCGAATTTGTTCCGTGGGCGATATTGGCAAAGGGTCCGCCGTGGATGATGGCCGGTGTCCCCTCCGTGGTCTGGACCAGATTTGGTTTGATGGCATCCTTGAGCAGGGCAGTCATCGCCCCGTGAGCCTTTATGTCGCGGGCGAAAACTGGCTTGCAGTCGAGGCTGAAGCCTATGAGCACGTTGCCCAGCCGCCGCTTCAGGTCTTTTAAGTCTGCCGACAGACAGAGTATGGCCATAATCTCCGAAGCAGCGGTAATATCAAATCCGGTCTCCCGGGCGAAAGTCTGGAAGGTCTCGTCCAGTCCGATAATCACCTGGCGCAGAGAGCGGTCGTTCATATCCAGAACTCTTTTCCAGGTAACTGTTCGAGCGTCCAGCGGACCGGCCGGACCGTCAAAATGAACCCGGTTGTCCACCATGGCCGCCAGCAGATTGTGGGCAGAGGTAACCGCATGAATATCGCCGGTAAAGTGGAGGTTTATATCTTCTCTGGGAATCACCATGGCCTGGCCGCCTCCGGTGGCTCCCCCCTTGATGCCGAAGACCGGACCAAGAGACGGTTCTCTCAGGGTCACGCAGGCTTTCTGGCCCAGCCGACAAAGGGCATCAGCCAGACCGATGGCGGTGGTAGTTTTGCCCTCCCCGGCCGGAGTCGGGGTCATGGCAGTGACCATGATCAGCCGGCCCTTTTTTTCTGTTAGAAGGCCCTGATAATCAATTTTGGCCTTGTAGCGACCATAGAGCTCCAGCTTGTCCTCAGGTATGCCCAGCCTGACTGCGATTTCATTAATTGGCCTCATCTAATTAAACCTCCCTTTCCAGCATTTAATCAGAAGTCCGCTTTTTCTGCAACCACTTTAGAGGCCTTGCCGGCAGAAGTTGACACTGTAAAAATGAGACTGGTACTTTTCTATCAGGCCCTCGTCGGCAAAGCTATAATAACAATTATTGCCGATAATGATATGGTCGAGGACCCGGATCTGCATCACGGCGCAGGCAAAGACCAGGTCCCGGGTGATGTCCCGGTCGCAGCTTGAGGGTTCGGGGTCGCCGGAGGGATGGTTGTGAACGAAAATCAGGCTGGAAGCCTCGTATTTAAGGGCCTGCTTGATGACCTCCCTCGGGTAGACGGCACTGGAGTCTACCGTGCCCTCGAACAGGGTTTTTTCTTCCAGGATATGGTTTTTGG
>CAZDZU010000059.1:0-9084 GCA_964509995.1 uncultured Eubacteriales bacterium
GACAAAAACCTGGATGTTGACCTCTTTGTCCAGCTTTTTCAGGGCTGCTTTCGTTTCCTCGGTCAGATCGGTTTCGTTACGGCTGACGTCAACGATGGCCTCCAGCAGGCTCATGAATTCATAACCGGAAGGTATCCCGAAAAAGCGGATGCCGGCGTCTTTTTCGCCCATGACCACGATGGCCGGCACCTTACCCACCTGAAACTCAGCCACCCGGGCCGGTTCCTTCTCGAAATCATAGACAGTCAGCTTGATCTTATCAGTCAGGCCGGCCAGCTCTTCCAGAAGCTGTTTGGTTTCCGGGCAGAAGCCGCAGTCTTCCTGGACCTCACGTCCCGGAACTATCAGCGGGCTCTTTTCCTTCTGGAAATAAACGAGATGAACCGGGTTGACCAGCTCGGTCTCGAATTTTTTCCGGGTGAACTCCCTGACTTCTTCGTTAAGCAGTTGCATTTTGGCTCTCCTTTTTTATTTTACGAAGGTGATTTTAATTCCTACTATTCCTATAAGTTTAATATAGGTTCCGGAAGGAATCAAGCCCCCTCTGCCTCCAGCCGGATTGACAATCTCCGGGGAATGGGCTTAAATTAAACTTTTTTCAATATTACGCCTGCGGGCAGCGAAAGTAAAATGGAAAAATTATTCCGCTACCTGGAAAATGAATACCGGAAGAAAACCAGAAAGAGCGCCGCGCTGTTTCGCCGGGCTTTCCGGGTCATGGTTCGCGGAGGCAGCCATTCGTTGCGGCTGTGGAAACCGTATCCTTTTTTTCTGACTTCGGCCGCCGGGGCGGAAGTGCAGGACGTCGACGGCAACTGCTATCTTGACTACTGGCAGGGACATTACTCCAATATCCTGGGTCATAATCCCCCCGTCATCCGCCGGGCGCTGGAACCCTATTTCCGCCACGGCACATTTCATACCGGCTTTGAAACCCTGTCCCAGGTGGAGCTGGCCGAACGGTTGCTGGCCAGTCTCGGGCGGCGGGGACTTAAAGTTCGTTTTACCACCTCGGGGACCCTGGCCTCAACCTACGCCGTGATGCTGGCCATGGGTTACACCGGACGCCATTTCATCCTCAAGTTTGGCGGCGGCTGGCATGGGGCCTCGCCCTATCTGCTGAAGGGAGTGAAGTTCCATCCCGGTGTCGGATTCCTGGCTCCGGATTCGGCCGGAGTTCCCGCCGGTTTAAGCCGCCAGATTTTAATCACCAGGTTTAACGACTGTGAGCATCTATCGGATGTTTTTAAGAAGCATGGACAGCGGCTGGCCGCCTTTATTCTGGAACCTTTTATCGGCGTTGGCGGCTTTCTTTTCTGTTCCCGCGAATACCTGGAGCTGGCCCGCAAGCTGGCCGACCGCTACGGTGTGGTGCTGATTTTTGACGAAATAATTTCCGGGTTCAGGTTCTGCCCTTCTGGCCTGCAGAAAATCTACGGCCTGGCACCAGATATTACTCTTCTCGGAAAGCTGATAGGCGGCGGACAGGCGGTGGCGGCCGTGGTCGGAAAAGAGGAAATCATGGAAGGCTGTGAACCATCGGGGACCGCTGGCCGCCGCGTCCATTTTGAGGGCGGGACTTTCTCCTCCCATGAGGAATACATGAGAGCCGGTCTGGCCATGCTGGATTATCTGGAAAAAAACCAGCGTCGGATTTATCCCTACCTGGGACAGCAGGCCGAAAGGCTTAGGCGGGGCATAGAAAAGGTTTTCAGGGACGAGGGCCTGGAGGCCGTCTGCACCGGTGACGGTAACGAGCTGGTCCCGGACTCCTCCTTTTTCATGGTCAATTTTCCCAGAAAAAATATTCACTTCCGGCGTCCCGAAGATCTCTGGAACCCGGAGCGTTCAGACGTTGTCCTCAGAGAAGAAGTCCTGAAACTGGCTCTGCTGATAAACGGTGTCCATGTGGTCCACGGCGGGGGTTCGCTGTCGACCGCTCATACTCCGGGCGATATCAACCGGACAATCGAGGCTTATGCCGAAGTGGCCAGGATCTTCAGACGCTACTTATAATTAAGCCCGCACAGACTGGAGCCTGAGTTTCTTTCAAGCCAGAATATCCGGCTATTCTTATAATCGGCGAAAGATAAAAAAAGGTCTAATACCGCCCCGGCTGGAGAAAGGATGACTTAAACCGCACGGGCAGATGAGGTTTATTCCAGCTTCAGGCTTTCTTCATCAGGAATTCATAACTTCCAGATTCCACCCAGAAGACAGGCCGGCGGTTGGGCTCGGCCAGGGTGATGCCCAGCCCCGGGTCTGAAGCCACAAATTCTTCTTTTTTCCAGAGCAGCTGGCCGGATTCGCTGATCAGGTAGTCCCCCCAGAGGAGAGGAAAACCAAGCCGGGCTCTGGTCCCAACCGGCACCACCAGAGCGAGGCTGAACTCGGAAGCGGTCCTGCGCCAGCTGACGATAATTTCCCCCTGAACTGTAATCAGGCGACAGCGGATTTCATCCAGTCCGGGGTAGGGTTTAACCTGGAATACCTTCCAGCCAGCTTCTATGGGTTCCAGCCCGGCCAGGCCGCGATAGAACCAGGCATCCACACTGCCGAACATAGCGTGATTGTGGGAATTCATGCCCCGGCCGGTAAGTTTTTCCCACCTTTCCCAGAGACTGGTTGCCCCTTCTCTGACCATGTATCCCCAGCCGGGATAAGAATCCTGAAGGATTATTTTCAGAGCTATTTCCTGCAGCCCGAACCTGTTCAGCACCTCAAAAAGGAAACGGGTTCCGACCACTCCGGTATCCGGGTGATGATCATGCTGGATGACCAGTGATTCCAGCAGCGCCCTCAACACTTCTTCTTTCCGGTCTGCTGGCACCAGGTCCAGATAGAGGGGCAACAGGTTGGACGTCTGGTCAGGAAACCTGTCTGCCGGTCCCTGGCGCAGGGCTCTATACTGTCTGTCTTCCAGGTAAGCGTGGTTGAAGGATGCTTTTATTTTTTCGGCCAGCTCAGCGTATTCTTTAGATTCTTCTTTCCTTCCGACAAGCTCGCAGATAGTGGCAAAGATCCGAACATCGTGATAGTAGAACCAGGTGGAAACCAGTTCCAGCGGGGTTTTCTTGGGCACCATGCCTCCAGGTTGACACCAGTCGCCGTATTTGCCCAGAGTGAGTTGCAGGTTTCCGGTCGCCTTTTGCTTCAGGAAGTCAATATAATTCTTAAGGCTCTGGAAATGCTTGCGCAGGATGTCCCGGTCTCCATAAAACCGGTAAAGGTGCCAGCACAGACTTATGTAAGCTGAGCCCCAGGCCGGGTCGGCCGGGTAGACGGATGGGTTGTATGGTGGAACGAAATCGGGCAGACTTCCGTCTTCTTTCTGTGCCTGGCGGATTAAATTCAGGAAATGACTGTAAAAAGCGGCCAGGTCAAAGTTGTAGGAGGCCGCTTCGGCCGTGGCCAGGGCGTCTTGCAGCCAGCCGTGACGTTCGTCTCGCTGGGGGCAGTCGGTGGGAATGCTCATAAGATTGACCCGGAAGCTGGTGAGACAGCAGTCATGGATTCTGTTTATCAGCTCGTTTGAAGACTCAAAATGGCCGCTCCTTTCAACGTCGCTGTGGATGAAGCAGGCTTCAAGCGTCTCCGGGCCCGGGTTTCCCGGGAACCCGTCCAGTTCCACATAGCGAAAGCCATGGTAGGTGAAATGCGGTTCATATATTTCCTCACCATCGCCCTTCAGGATGTAAACGTCGGTAGCTCTGGCCCGGTCGCAGGTGTCCTGATTAAGCTGGCCGTCGGGCTGGAGGAGTTCACCGTAACGAAGCTGGACCTGACTCCCGGCCGGACCGCTGACCCTCAACCTGGCCCAGCCGGAAATATTGCGACCGAAATCAAAAATGTACCGGCCGCTGTCTAGCTTTTGGATGCTCACGGGCTTCAGCCGCTCGGTGATTCTTATCGGCGGTATATTCTGGGCGGCTGTCGGGGGTCCGGAAACGGCTACCGCTTTCTTCCACCCGGAGTCGTCAAAACCGGGCTCGGTCCAGCCTGGCTGTTCCAGGCGAGCGTCGTAATTTTCTCCGAAATAGATTCCATTTTCCCTCACCGGGCCGCCAGAAACTTTCCAGCTCTCGTCGCTGGTGATGATGTCCAGCCCGCCCTTTTCATAGTAGATTTCCAGCCGGCAGAGCAACCGCGGCTGGCCGTAGCCGTATTTCTGGATATGACGGCCGTTTCCCAGAATCACGCCCAGGGCGTTCTGCTCCTGGATAAGGTCGGTCAGCTCGTAGGAAGAATAAAAAGCAACCCGGTTATAGTCTGACCAGCCCGGGTCCAGCACCCGGTCGCCGATTCTCTGGCCATTCAGATATAACCGATAATGACCGAGCCCGCTGATGTAAATCATGGCCCTGGTGGCCCGACCGCGGCTCTTGAATTCTTTTCTGAGGTAAATTCCCAGACACTGAACGTCCGGCTGTTCGTTTTGCCCGAGAAGAACTGTCGACGGGCCGGTATAAGTTTCGGGGGCAGCCATGGTGATCCAGCTGGCCCGGAACTTGGAAGTGCCCATAAAGCCAGTGCCGAAAACGGCAATCTCACTGTAGGGACTGACCTGTCCCGACATATTCCACCAGCGTACCCGCCAGAAATAGTTCTGGCAGCTTAAGAATTCCTCGCCGCCGTAGGGGATGTGGCTGGTTTCCTGGCTGCTGACTTTTCCGCTGTCCCAGTAATCGCCCACCTCCTTCTCACAGAATTCTTTCTCGGAGGAGACTATGATCTGGTAGGCCGTTTGCTGGTCACCACGGAGATCGCTTTTCAACTTCCAGAAGAACCGGGGCCGGGGGATATCGATGAGCTGCGGCTCTTTGAGGTATTCGACCCTGAGGTCAAAAGGGGCATAAACGGGCATTCTTCGCTCCTGTATATGGTGTTTCCGGACGGGTTACTTCTGAACCGGCCGGAGGATTGACTCCGGGATTTATCATCGTTTTTTTCCTCTGCCTTACATGGCCTGAGCCAGGAAGTATTCCGGGACTTCCAGGCCGTAATCTTCAGGATTTATTTCTTTGACAATAGTCCGCCTGAATTTTC
This sequence comes from uncultured Eubacteriales bacterium, assembly GCA_964509995.1. GTDB lineage: Bacteria > Acidobacteriota > Aminicenantia > Aminicenantales > Saccharicenantaceae > Saccharicenans. The sequence goes on from CAZDZU010000059.1 coordinate 5,047, forward strand.
GAGATTGCGGGTCGACCTCAGTGAGATCGACCACCTCGCCGTCAACTTTCTGGCCCTGACTGTCAACAATGATTTTGACCCTGGGTCGCAGCAGGGACCTGGCTTCCTGGTTGTTTTCTACCACCAGGCCAACTTCTCCGGTATTCAGCAGCACCAGAGAGCCAACCGGGAAAATGCCCATCATCTGGACGAAGGCCTTGAGGATGACCGGGTTGAACTCGGTGCCGATATTTTCCAGCATTAGACTCAAAGCTTCCGACCTGGTAAAGGTCTTCTTCCTGTAGACACGCTTGGTGGTGATGGCGTCGAAGAAATCGCAGACCTTGACGATGCGACTGTAGAGGTTGAGGTCGCTCTTTATTTTCATCCGGGGGTAGCCGGTCAGGTCTTCTTTGATATGATGCTCCATGGCCACATGAATGGCGCTGACCGGCAGTCTCCTGAACTGGCGCAGCTGGACCAGCTTTTCGGCTCCCTGATGGGGATGAAGCTCCATGATTTTTCTTTCTTCGTCCGTCAGCTGGCCTGGCTTGTTGAGAATTTCAAGCGGTGTCTCGATCTTGCCCAGGTCATGGAAAAAGGCGGCCAGCCCCAGGTCCACCAGCTCGGCCCTGGACAGACCAAGCCTCCGCCCCAGAGTCACGGCCAGCAGGCTGACGTTGACCGAATGGTTCAGAGTGTATTCATCGTGGTTCTTGATGGTGGTCAGTCCCAGCAGGAAGGATTCGTTGTCGACCAGGTGGTTGAAGATTGACTGAATAAGACGGCGGGTGGTGTTGAGCTTGATCTGTTCGTTTTCTTTATTCCTTTCCGATACCTCTCGCAGGTGCAGTATGCTGAGGAAAAAGAGGCGGGCAGCGCTTCTTTCCGGGCTGGGCAGTTTTTCTGAAGATTCCAGCTTTTCCAGTCTGACTCTGTCAACATTTTGCTGGACCAGCTCGCTGACAATTTCTTCGAAGGGAGTGGTCGAAGTCCGCTTCTGGCACAGGATGTTGACTGCCCGCAGGAGTTCCTCGCGGGAAACATCCGGTTCGATGGTCAGAAGGCCGATTTCCCGCTTGCGGAATTCCTCATGCAGGAACTTGAAAATTGGATAGTTGGCCAGAGAAAACTTCAGCCGGTTCTGGTTGAAGAAAATGGATTCGCACTTTATCTTGAAGCTGACCTCGGGACAGCCTTCCTTAAGTTCCTCCAGGTTCTGGAACAACAGCTCCGTCTGTTCCTGGAGCAGCTCGTTGTTTTCGGCATACAGTCTTAGAATCTTGAAAACGATGTAAAATCGAATCAGAAAATTAATGGCCAGCTTCTGCTGTTTAAGGCCGATGGCCTTCTTTTCTTCTGGTTGCATTTTTGCTTCGGTCATTCTTAACCTGCCTTTTCCCCTCCGGTGGTCAACCGTACCAGGGCCTGGCTGGCCGCTTCCCGTACCCGCCGGTTCAGGAATTTTTCACCCCGTCTCAGAAGCTCCAGCGCCTCGGGGCTGCGGTTGGCTTCCAGGCCGGCCACGGCGCACAGCCTGAGTTCGGTGGCTGAAGCCAGCCAGGATTTTTTCAGGTACATCCGCCGTAAAAAATTAAAAGCCTCGGGGTTCCGGCTCCGGCCGAGAAACTCAAATAGAGCTTTTTTCTCCTCAAAGGATTTTTGCCGGAAAGTCCGACTGCCGGTCTCCTTCATCAGCTGGTTCAGACGGCTGGCATCACCCAGGTACCTCAGGCTGCTGGTAGCTTTGAGGCGAACCTCCGGCTCCGGGTCGTTCATGAAACCCAGCAGGATCTTGTTGGCCATTTCGTCCTGAAAGCTGCCCAGGGCTTCAATAGCTTTTAGTTTTAATCCAGCCTCGGTCAGCGTCAGGAAGTTGCTGAACTGAGGGATGATTTTGTGTCCGGGCAGGCCCCGCATAAGCTCGATAACCGCGGCTGTCAGGACAGGCTTCTGCTCATCGATGAAAATGGCCGCGTTGGCCGGGTTTTCCAGCAGTTTGCTCCTGACCAGATTCCTGACATTTTCCCTGAATTCCGGGTGGTCTATTTTTTCGTACATCTCGCCCAGGAAGGACAGGGCCCTGTCCCCGAACTGCTGCAGATAGTCAAATAGAGCCAGGTAGTTGAGTTCAATTTTCCGGTCAACCAGCTCCCTGATTTCATCCAGTATTAGCAGACTGCCGGTGCTGGCGGCGAAGGCTTCCAGTCCCGGTATTTTTTCCGGCTGGTCGGGGGCCACCAGGTCTTTAAGCTCTCGTATTTTTTTATCCAGGAGGATTGAAATCTCAAACCGGCCGGCCTTAATGCTCTCCTGGTAAAAGCTCCGGAGAATGTCCAGATTGGCCTGGTACTGCTGCCGGTCCTTCTCCAGAGCCAGAATCTCCATCATCAGGTTCAGGAATTCTTCTTCCGGAGAAAGCTGACGATTTTTCTCAACCATCCGGTTGAGGAACTCCATCTCCTCCGAGCTGAGGGTTACCCGTTCTGCCAGGCCCCCGGCAGTTTTCTCCCCGGCGGAGCTGACCTCCTCTTTTCCCGGAGGGGCTTGTGTTTCTCCCTCGGTAAAACTGAGAGTCTGCTGCCAGGTTTCCGGGAGGTCCGGGAGTTCCTGGTCCTCAAAAGATTCCAGGGCCTGTTTTTCTTCTGGCCTGAGTTCCAGCTTTCCGGAAAAAATCTTTTCCCGGTCGACTTTGATTTCTACCGTCCGGCTGGCCAGTTCCTGCGGTATTATCTGCAGTCCCTTCTTGTTCATACTTTCAGCCCGCTCTTCGAGGATGCGGTTTTCGATGAACTCTTCCGGAGCATAGTACTGGACGTTGGCCAGATCTTTAAGCCACAGGGCGTTTACCAGATCAGATTCTTCGGCTGGCTTGGCTGATTCCGACCGGATCAGGTCCAGGAATTCGCTGATTTCCTGGTCATCCATTCCCTGGTACAGGGCCAGCACCCGGAGTCCGTCCTTGTAGAAAAAGAAAGGCAGGCTCTTGCTGGAAATTTCATCCTGGTAGACTGGCCTGCCCTGGCAGTAAAAAGCGAATTCTCCAACTTCCAGCTCCAGTTTTTGAAACTGATCCAGAAAAGCTTTAAGCTTGGAGATAAAATCCTGTCGGAAGTGAACGGCCGAGGCATGATGAGAAGGAAAAATCTTCAGGGCTGAAATAGTGTTGGCCAGGGCCAGGACCACCTCCCTGGCTTTCTGAAAGACCAGGGCCTCGTATTCCTGCTCTGACAGGACCTGGTCTCTGCTCTTATCTTCCGGGGCCATGGTCTGAAATCAGGCATAGTTTAATCTAGCTCTGGAAGAATAGTCAAACCCCGGTCGTGGTCTGCGGAGGTCAGCGCTGGCTCAGCACCTGTTCCTCATAATCTTTAACCTCGGATAGCCACATATTTTCCGGAGGAGTATTGTGGTTCAGGCAGTAATAATCCCAGACGGCTCCCAGCGGCAGGTCACGGGCAATTTGTCTCCAGGTCAGCTTGGCCAGACTTTCGCCGGCCAGCTCGGCCTGTTTGATTCTTTCCCAGGGAAGAAGGAGAGCCCGGAGCAGGCTGCGGAGGGTGGATCTGGCTCCCAGGACCCAGGCTCCGACCCGGTTCATCGAAGCGTCAAAGTAATCCAGAGCCAGGTGAATCTTTTCCGGAATGGGGGAGTTGACAATCTCCTCGGCCAGGACATCGAGTTCGTCATTTCCGATAACCACGTGGTCGCTGTCCCAGCGCAGACCGCGGCTGATGTGGAGAAGCAGCTCGCTGCTGACCTGGAGAATGGCCGAAAGTTTGTCGGCCACCGATTCAGTCGGATGAAAATGACCCAGGTCCAGGCAGACCATCTTTCCCTTCTTGAGAGCGTAAGCCAGGTAAAATTCGTGCGAGCCGACCACAAAGGCCTCGCTGCCCAGCCCGAAGAGCTTGCTTTCTAGAGAATCCTTGAGCAGGGTCTGTGAGAATTCCAGCTCGAAGATTTCTTCCAGAGAATCGTAAAGAAGCTGGCGGTAGAGCCAGCGGTCGGAGGGAATATCTTTCAATCCATCCGGAATCCAGAGGTTATGTATGGAAT
>CAZDZU010000060.1:0-834 GCA_964509995.1 uncultured Eubacteriales bacterium
GTTTATGCCTATTCTTATAGCCATAGAAAACCTCCTTTCTTATTTCATCTGGTTATAAATTAGAATTTATAAAAATCTATCACAGATAGTTCGTTTTGGCAACCGGTATCACCCCGGCTGCCCGTGGATTTTAAGGTGCCAGTCGGTTATCAGGAGTTTTGGTCCAGAGCCGGGGCTGTCTCTGGCTTTTTCCGGGTTGATTTTTTATGATAATATTCTTTAAGACCGAGGTGAAAAATGAAAATTCTGACTGCCGCCCAGATGAGAGAAATTGACCGGATGGCCATTGAGGAAATCGGGATTCCCGGCCCTGTCCTGATGGAGAATGCCGGCCTTCAGGTAACGGCCGTGCTCAGGAATGAACTGGGAGTGGAGGCTGGAATGAGGGTGGTGGTGGTGGCCGGCAGGGGAAACAACGGCGGCGACGGCCTGGTGGTGGCCCGCCATCTTCATAATCAGGGTGTTGACTGTCCGGTGCTTCTGGTCGGAAAAAGGTCAGAGGTCAAAGGAGAGGCCGCTCTGAATCTGGAGATCGCCAGCCGGATTGGCGTGCCGATCATCGAGGTCGGAGATGAGGCCGGCTGGAAAAAGTTCAGGAAAATCCTTCTGGAGACCCCCATTATCGTGGATGCTCTGTTCGGGACAGGTTTGAACAACCCGCTCCAGGGTTTATACGCCAGGGTGGTCCAGGATATTAACGAGTCAGGGGCTTTTGTGCTGGCGGTCGATATCCCTTCGGGTCTGTCCTCCGACACCTTTGAACTCATCGGGCCCGCCGTCCGGGCTGACCTTACGGTAACGCTGGGCGCACCGAAGGTAGCTCACTTTTTTCCC
>CAZDZU010000060.1:844-8889 GCA_964509995.1 uncultured Eubacteriales bacterium
TTTTTCCCCCGGCTGAAGACTATGTCGGCGAGCTGGTTGTGGCTGATATAAGCCTGCCGCCTTTTCTTTTTGAGCGTCCCGGCTTGAATCTGGAACTGGTGGAGCTGGAATCACTGGTTCCATATTTTCAACCCAGGAAACGGGATACTCATAAAGGGACTTACGGGCACCTGCTGGTGGTGGCCGGGTCGCGCGGCAAGACTGGGGCGGCGGCCATGGCCGGTCGGGCCGCCCTGAAAATGGGAGCCGGACTGGTAACCGTGGCCACGGCCGGCAGCTGTTTGCCCCAGGTGGCCAGAAGCATGCCCGAGCTGATGACCGAGCCCCTGCCGGAAACAGATGCGGGCAGTATTTCGGAAGAAGCTCTGGGACGGACACTGGAATTACTTAAAGGGAAAGATGCTCTGCTCATCGGACCAGGGCTTTCCACCCATCCTTCGACCGCGGCCTTTGTTCTAAAACTGATAAAGAAGATTAAAAATTATGGGAATCCAGTAATTATCGATGCCGACGGCCTGAATATCATTGCCCCGGAGCCAGAAGTTCTATCATCGTTGCCAGAAAAAACTATTCTGACTCCGCACCCCGGGGAATTTTCCAGACTGAGCGGTTTGAATACCGCAGACATTCTCCAACAGCGGTTAAAGGTAGTTCCGGAGTTTGCCAGGCAACACAGGGTGCATCTGGTTCTGAAGGGATACCGCACCCTCATAGCCTCTCCCGACGGCAAGGTCATGGTCAACCCGACCGGCAATCCCGGAATGGCTTCGGGCGGAACCGGAGATGTTCTGGCCGGTGTTCTGGCCTCGGAGGCAATGCAGGTCAGGGATATCCTTCAGGCTGCGGTTAACGCAGTTTTTATCCACGGATTGAGCGGCGACCTGGCCGCCAAAAAAATGGGAGAAAAGAGCCTGACCGCAACCGACCTGATCAGATTCCTGCCCGCCTCTATCAGGTTTGTGGCCAGGGGTGGAGAAGATGACTCAGAAATCAGTTAACCTGGAGATAAGAACCGGTTCTGAAGAAGAGACCAGGAATCTGGCGGAGAAGCTGGCCGCCCAGCTTCTGGGGGATGAATTGATACTCATCACCGGAGAACTGGGAGCCGGGAAGACTGTTTTTGTTAAAGGACTGGCTTCCGGACTCGGGGTTAAGGCGGTCGATTCGGTCTGCAGTCCTTCTTTTACCCTGGTTAATCTCTATCCAGGCCGGGTGGACCTGATTCACGTCGACCTCTACCGGCTGGAAGACCCTGATGAGATAGCCGAGCTGGGGCTTGAAGAATATCTGGGAAGCGGGGTCATGGCTATCGAATGGGCAGAAAAGCTGCCAGCGGATTTCAGGTCGGGAAGAATGATAGAAATTTTCATCAGGGTCGAGGCCGATGACAGCCGGTTGATTAAAATCAAGACTGCGGATGTTTACCTCAGCCTGGATAATTAATAAAATTAATAGGCTGGTTCATACAGACTGAATGAAAGGAAACTTTAATGAAGGACCTGAAATCACTGATCGTTGACGTTCCGGATTTCCCGAAACCGGGAATTGTGTTCAAAGATATAACCCCGGTCATTCAGGATGCCGAAGCCTTCAATCTGGTTATCGACCTGATGGCCGAGGTGGCCAGGCAGTATTCGCCGGAGAGAGTGGCGGCCATTGAATCCAGGGGGTTCATTTTTGGAGCAGCCCTGGCCAGAGAGTTGCGAGCCGGGTTCAGCCTGATCAGGAAGAAAGGCAAACTCCCCCGCCAGACGCTGACCGTCCTGGCTCCCAATGAATATGCGGTCGAACATTTCGAGGCTCACCTGGATAGCATTCAGCCGGGTGAAAGAGTGGTCATAGTTGATGACCTGATCGCCACCGGTTCATCAGCTATAAGCGCAATTGAGCTCGTTCAGAAACTGGGCGGTCGGCCGGTTGCCTTCGTGGCTCTGGTGGAACTGACCTTTCTGGAAGGAGTCAAGAAAATATCCGAGGCGTATCCCGACATTCCTGTTTTCGCCCTGGTTAAGTTTTAGACTGGAGCCAGGGGCTGGAACGAACAGCCTGATTTTGCTGGAGGTCAGAAGAGTTCATTGTGAAATTCTGGTTGACAACGAGTTCTGCTGTCACCTTCCAGCAGGATTGAAGCTTTAGGCTAAACGGAAAAAAGGAGGGACTATGGCTGAAAGGCTGGAAAAAATATTTCATCTTCAGGCCAACCAGACCGGTGTCAGGAAAGAAATTCTGGGTGGCCTGACCACCTTCATGACCATGTCCTACATCATTTTTGTCCAGCCGGCCATCCTGGGGCAGACGGGAATGGACAGGGGAGCGGTGATGGTAGCCACCTGCCTGGCCAGCGCCCTGGCCACTCTGCTGACCGGGCTGCTGGCCAACTATCCGGTTGCCCAGGCTCCGGCCATGGCTCACAATGTATTCTTTGCCCTAACCGTCTGTGGCCTGATGGGTTATTCCTGGCAGGTAGCCCTGGGTGCCAATTTTATTTCCGGAATGATTTTCACGGTTCTGGCCATCCTGGGGGTGGCCGGGAAACTGGTGGAAATAATCCCCGATAGCTTGAAAAACGCCATCGCCGCCGGTATCGGTTTGCTGATTGCCCTCATCGGCCTGGAATATGCGGGTATCGTGGTGTCCACCCCCGGGGTGCTGGTCGGGCTGGGTGACCTGGGCAGCAAGCCGGTCATCCTGGCCTTTGCCGGCCTTCTGATAATATCGGTATTGATGGCCTGGAAAGTGCCGGGAGCTCTTTTATGGGGCATAGTTATGACCGCAGCTGTGGGGCTACCTCTGGGAGTTGTCAGATATCAGGGGCTGGTGTCGGCTCCGCCCTCACTGAGCCCGACCCTTTTCCAGCTGGATATCATCGGTGCCCTGAAAAGCGGACTGATACCGATAATCTTCGTTTTTTTCTTTCTTGATGTATTCGACACAGTCGGCACTCTGGTCGGAGTCTGCGGCCCGGCCGGTTTCTTCAGGAATGGGAAGCTGCCGAAAGCCAACCAGGCTATGCTGGCCGACGCCCTGGGGACGTTAACCGGCACCCTGCTGGGAACTTCCACGGTGACCAGTTATATTGAGAGCTCAACCGGAATCGCCCAGGGAGCCAGGACCGGGCTGGCCAACCTGGTGACTTCGCTGCTTTTTCTGGGTGCTCTTTTCCTCAGCCCCCTGGCTGCCATGGTCGGCGGAAGCTTTATCTACAAGGACCAGGTGCTTCATCCGGTCATCGCTCCTCCGCTCATCATCGTCGGTTTTCTGATGATGAAAGCCGTGGCCCGGATAGACTGGGAGGATATTGGCGAAGCCATTCCCGCCTTTCTGACGGTGGTGGTAATGCCGCTGGCAGTCAGCATAACCGATGGCATGGCTTTCGGTTTTATCAGCTATACTCTGATCAAGCTGGCCAGGGGAGAGGGAAGGAAGGTGCACTGGCTGATTTATCTGATATCCCTGCTGCTGGTAATCAGGTATTTTTTAAGATATGTTAGCTGAGGCTCACCTGGCGGGAGAGGTAGCGGTGATTGGAGGCTGGGCGCGGACCGACTACACCCGAACTTGAATTCAGCTCTGGAGATATAAAATGAGAAAAAACCGGTTGTGGAAGTGGTTAATTCCTACTACTTTAGTAGGAATTTTGCTGGGTTGTGCCGCCGGGGTAAAGGTCAAGGATGAAACTGTCTCCTTACCCGGCGACCGGCAGTGGGTTGAAAAAACCATCAGGAAGATGACCCTGGATGAAAAGATCGGGCAGCTGGTGGTAGCCCGTTATAGCGGCGATTTTTTCAATTATGACAGCCCTTATCTAAAAAACCTGGAAATGCTGGTCGGGAAATACCACCTGGGCGGGCTGATTCTGTTCGGCGGAGAAGCTCTGGAAACCGCTTATTTCACCAACCATTTTCAGAAAATTGCAAAGATTCCGTTGCTGATTGCTTCTGACCTGGAAAGGGGAGCAGGCAACCAGGTGACCGGAGCCACTCTTTTTCCGCCCCTGATGGCCCTGGGGGCAGCTGACTCCGAAGAACTGGCCTTTGAAATGGGCAGGATAACGGCCATAGAAGGTCGGGCCCTGGGAATTCATATGACCTATGCTCCGGTTGTGGACGTCAACGTCAACCCCGATAACCCAATAATCAACACCCGTTCGGTCGGAGAAGACCCGGAGCAGGTGGCCAGAATCGCCCGGGCTTTTATCCGGGGCTGCCAGGGCAGCGGAATGATGGCCACGGCCAAGCATTTTCCTGGCCACGGAGACACCGACCAGGATTCTCACAGCCTGCTGCCGGTGATCAGGGCCGATGAAGAACGGTTGAACAGGGTTGAGCTTTATCCCTTCCGGGCAGCCATAGAAGCGGGAGTGGAAGCAATCATGACCGCCCATCTTTACATCCCGGTGCTTGAGCCCGAGGAAGGCCTTCCGGCCACTCTGTCACCCCGTATTATGACCGACCTGCTCAGAAAGCAGATGGGATTCAAAGGTCTGATTGTCACAGACGCTCTGGAGATGAGGGGAATAACCGGCTATTTCGGTGACGAAGAGGCGGCTCTCCGTGCTCTTAAGGCCGGGGTTGACCTGCTGCTTCTGCCGCTCGACCCGGTTAAGGTCATCGAACACCTGAAAAAGGCTGTCAGGAGCGGAGAACTGCCCGAAAGCCGGGTAGACGAGTCTCTCCGTCGTGTGCTGCTGGCAAAAACCAGACTTGGACTCCATCGCCGGCGCTCCGTCAGCCTGGACCGACTGCCACTGATTCTGGGAAAGCAGGAATTCCGGGACACGGCCCGAAAGGCTTTTGCCTCGGCTATTACCCTTGTAAGAAATGAAAATAACCTGCTTCCGATTAAGAATGATAAAAAGATCGTGCTCCTGTCGCTCAGCAGCGACCCAGGTGATTATTTTGCCGGGCGCAGGCTGGCGGCCGAAATTGTGAGCCGCCTTCCCGGCACGAAGGTTTTCTATGCCGACGGCGATACCGGCCGGGATAAGCTGGCCGAAGCCCTTTCGGCAGCTTCGTCCGCCGACCTGGTGGTGGCCGCTCTTTTTTCCAGCCTCAGGTCGGGCAAGGGCACGGTCGACCTGGATCCGGGTCAGGTGGAATTTATCAGACAGTTAAAAACGTCCGGCGTCCCGGTGGTGGCTCTTTCCTTCGGCAGCCCCTATTTTCTGAGGCATTTTCCCGAAGTGGATGGCTACCTCTGCCTTTACCGCAATACGCAGGAAACTCAGGAACTGGCAGCCATGGCCCTGACCGGCGAGATCAGGATTTCAGGCCGGCTTCCTGTCTCGCTGCCAGGGCTCTATCCGCGCGGCCATGGCCTGGTTATGGAAAAAATAGAGGAGGCAAAATGAAATACAAAAATCTCGGTCAGACCGGAATTAAAATTTCGGAACTCTGTTTTGGAACCATGTCCTTTGGCGCCGAAGCCGACGAGAAAACCTCGGCTGAGATGTTTGCCTACTGCCGGGAAAAAGGCATTAATATCTTTGACTGTGCTGACCTTTACGCTAAAGGCAGGTCGGAAGAAATACTCGGCCGGTTAATAAAGGATTGCCGGGAAGAAGTGATCATCACCAGCAAGGTTTATTTTCCGACCGGACCCGATATAAACGCCATGGGCGCCAACCGCCGGCATATAATGTATGCGGTTGAGGGCAGCCTGCGTCGCCTGGGAACCGACCGCCTGGATATTTATTTTATTCATCGCTTTGATGATATCACTCCCCTTGAGGAAACACTCCAGGCTCTGGACGACCTGGTGCATCAGGGAAAAATTCTTTATATCGGCCTCAGCAACTTCAGCGCCTGGCAGGTGGAAAAAGCCATCGGCCTGGCCGCCCTCCACAGGCTGGCTCCGGTGGCCTGCCTCCAGCCGATGTACAACCTGGTCAAGCGCCAGGCCGAGGTTGAAATTCTGCCGATGGCCGAGGCTGAAAAGCTGGGAGTCCTGGCCTACAGTCCCCTGGCAGCTGGATTGCTTTCAGGAAAGTATGGGAAGGATAGGAGGCCGGCTTCTGGACGTCTGGTAGAGAATAAAATTTATCAGGTCCGCTACGGTGAGGACCGGGCCTATGAAGTGGCCGAAAATTTTACTGAATTTGCCCGAAGATGTGGTTACAATCCGGTCAGCCTGGCCATTGCCTGGGTCGGCAGTCATCCGGCGGTTACCGCTCCGATAATCGGGGCCAGGAATGTCAGCCAGCTCAAAGACGCCGTGGCCGCAACCGAGATTGAAATGACCGAAGAACTGCGGCGGGAAATTTCCAGCCTGTCCCCGGAACCGCCGCCGGCTACTGACCGCTCTGAGGAAAAAACTTCTACCCACTTTCCGATCCGCACATGAGGACGACCGGGGCTGACCTCATACTTCTGCCCGGGTAGAAAACAGGAAAGCCTTAAAATTTAAGAGCTGGCAGTTCTATACCGGTGGAAACCAGGATGCTTCGCCCTCCTTGAGTATATCCAGAAATTCCTGACCGGAATAGATTAAAAGCGGAAATATATCTTCTGTTTAAAAACTAAGGAGCCTGACTTTCTGTCCCGGGTTGCCGGCTCTATGCCCCTGAGACCAGAATCTTAGAAATCGTCGCCTCCGGTTGTGGTTGCAAACCGTTTGCAATAATCAGCCTGCTTTAATAGCATAATTGTGACCGGCCCGGGAATTTTGAAATCAGAAATCATAATCAGGGCCGAAGAAAGATATTCAGACCGGTAAGGGCTGATATCAATAAATTTGAGGTTTATTGAGATGAAAAGAAAGCCTGTTTATTTTTCGCTGATTTTCTGTCTGGCCCTGGCTATGATTCTCTCAGGCTGCCGGGAGGAAAAGATTTCCGGACCGGGGAAGGAAACGGTCGGGGTGGATTTTTCCGGCCGCATGGTTGTGCCCGTCAACCAGGTAATAGAACCTTACGGGCTGCAGGTTCAGCTGCCCGGGCTGAGGCCCCAGGGCCTGGCTCTTTCTCCGGACGGGAAGCTGGCCGCCGTATCCGGGAAAAGCAACGAACTGATCATAATCGACCCCTCCGACCTGAGAATTAAACAGAAAGTTCAGCTTCCCTCTGAAAACCAGAATGAACCTCTGCCAGAAATCGCCTCCAACAACATTCTGGAACCCGACACCAGAGGCCAGTTGAGTTATAACGGACTGGTTTTCTCCCCAGACGGAAGGAGAATCTATCTGTCCAACGTCAACGGCAGCCTTAAAGTTTTTACGGTTCATTCCGACGGCCAGGTAAAACCATCGCACACAATTTTACTGCCCCCGGCCGGCGCGCCCAGAAGGCAAGAAGAAATTCCGGCCGGGCTGGCTTTCAGTCAGGACGGGAAAAAAATCTATGTTTGCGGCAACCTGTCCAACCAGCTGCTGGAAATTGAAGCCGGTTCCGGCCGGGTGTTGAGGACCTTTCCCGTAGGTGTTGCTCCGTTTGAAGTGGTGGTGAAGGGAAATAAAGCCTACGTCAGCAACTGGGGAGGGCGCCGTCCGGGGCCTCAGGACCTGACCGGCCCGGCCGGCCGGGGGACGCTGGTCCGGGTTGACCCGGAAAAGTTCATAGCCGGCGAAGGCTCGGTCACCGTCATCGACCTCGTTTCCGGGAAAGCAATCAAGGATATAATCGTCCATCTCCATTCCTCGGCTCTGGCGCTTTCTCCGACCGGCCGCTATCTGGTCTGCGCCAACGCTGCTTCCGATAACCTGAGCGTCATCGATACCGAAAAGGATGAAGTGGTAGAAACCATCTGGGTCAAACGCAGTCCGGCTGACCTGTTCGGTGCCTCGCCCAATGCTCTTTGTTTCCTGCCCGACGGAAGAAGGCTGCTGGTGGCCAACGGCACCCAGAATGCCGTAGCCGTGGTGGATTTCCGTCCGGAAAAGAAAAAATCGCAGCTTAAAGGACTTATACCGGCCGGCTGGTTTCCGGGCGTTCTGGCCTGGGACAGAAATCTGAACCGGCTGTGGGTGGCTAACATTAAAGGGCTGCCCGACCGGCCGCGAACTGACGATTCCACCGGACAGACCGGCTTCAACAGCCATCAGTATTACGG
>CAZDZU010000061.1:0-8887 GCA_964509995.1 uncultured Eubacteriales bacterium
GCCGTTGATTACAAGCAGCCCAGAAGCTTTTTTAAGCTAACTTCCCAGCTGACCCCCAGCCTGAGCATGACAGGTTCAATCCAGGTTGACACCTATAACGGCATCAACCGGGGTGCCGGAGCCACGGTGTCTCCAGAAGCTACCCTGACCCAGAAATCTCCGGAAGTGGTCGGAAATTTCAGCCTGACCAAGATTTTCAGCTCCAAAACCTTCCTGGATGTTAAAGCTGCTTATTTCTGGGGCTATTATTACCTCGATCCTGAAGTGGGTATGGAACCATATATGCGCTTTGATTATGCCGATAACTTCCAGCGTTTCAGCTCAGGCTATTTTTTCTACGCCGACCGGCAGCGCTTCCAGGCCAATGCTAACTTAAGCCATTATGTGGACGATTTTTACGGTTCTCACGACTTCAAGTTCGGCGCTGAGTTTGAAAGGTCTATGGCCCGGAGCCGCTATGGCTTCACCGGCGAAGGCGGAGAGCTGGGCGACCATGTTCAGTATTATGATTACTATGGCTATCCCTACCTTGCTTACCAGTATGACGGTTATGACATCAACACCCGTTATACCCGCCTGGAAGTCTTCGCCCAGGATTCCTGGCAGGTGACCAAGAGACTCAACATCAATGCCGGTGTTAGATTCAGCCTGTACTGGGGTCAGGTTAAGGGTGTTTCTGGAAATGTCTATACTAACAACAGAATCAGCCCCCGTATCGGTTTCACCTATGACCTGTTCGGCGACAAGACGACCGTCCTCAAAGCCCATTACGGCCACTTCTCCGAAGCCATGCTGACTGCCTATCACGACCGGATGAATCCCGACAGCGCCTACAGCGACTATATTGCCTACTACTATGATTATGATATAGAAGATTGGGTCGAGGATTATAGAATTGTGCCCGAATCTCTTTACGCCATGGACCCCAAGATAAAGCATCCCTACATGATACAGTGGACGGTGAGCCTGGAAAGAGAGCTGTTTAAGGATGCTTCCTTCAGCATCGCCTACATTAACCGCCGCTGGAAAAACATCATCACCCCGATCGACCAGAATGCTGATTATGAGCCCATAACAATCAGCGTACCCAATTTTGGCGATTACACTATTTACGAGCGGACTTCGGAAACGCTTGTAAATCCATCCTACTTAATAACAAACATGGAGAAAGCCTATGCCGATGGCTATCCCTGGTTCCTGGCCAAACCCTACCGGAGATATCACGGCATTCAGTTCCAGTTCAACAAGCGATTTTCAAACAGATGGCAGCTGCTGGCGTCATACACCCTGTCAAAAGCCTGGGGCACTCTTGATAACGGTTCTGCTGACGATATCGGCTGGGGCGGGGATCGTTTCGACCCCAACTACTGGATAAACGCTGACGGTAATTCCACTTATGACCCGACCCACATGATCAAAATTCAGGGCACCTATGTCATTCCTAAAATAGAATTGAGCGTTAATGTGTACTATCACGGCATAACCGGAAATGCCTGGACCACCCGTTACCAGACTTCCCGCTATAATCAGGGTCGTATCACATTTTTCGTCGAGCCCAGAGGCTCCAACCATTACCCGATGGACCACCAGATTGATATCAGGCTGGAAAAGATATTTACCTTTGCCAGTAAGTACCGGCTTGGCCTGATGGTTGACGTTTTTAACCTGCTGAATGTTGATACCATCACTTACTGGGGCACGCGCTGGATGTACGACTGGAACCCGACTTACTATCCATCCACCATGGGTCATCAACTATACGGAATCGTCAACGCCAGGCAGGCCAGAGTTGGAATACGTCTGATCTTCTGATCATCAAGAGCTAAGAAACCGGGGCGGCAGAGAAATCTGCCGCCCTCTTTTTTTAAATTTAAGTCTATCTCCCGTTCCGCCGGCAATAAAATAAACTGGACAATAGTTGCTAAAGTACAAAATATAATAAAAATATAGCTGGTATGAAGTCGCTTTCAAACCCAGACCGAAATAAGACATACCGTCCCTTTTGCCGTCCACGGAGCAAATCTCCTCAAGACGATTAAAATCTATTGTCGCCAAAAAATGCCTTCAATTTTGGGGGTCAGATTTTTTCAAGTACCCGCAAACCCCAGGGATCAAGGCTGCCGGCGCCTCATCTATGTGATATAATCAAAAATAATGAAAAGAAGTCTGATAATTATTCTGATCTTAGTTCTGGTCGCTGCGGCCATCTTTATAATCACATCAGGAGACCCGGTCAAACAGCTCCGGGGCAAGAAGAACTTTAATGTTATTCTGGTTACCGTGGATACGCTGCGGGCTGACCGTCTTGGATGCTACGGTTTTCTTCCCAACATTACTCCGGCCATGAACAAGATGGCCGCCGCTGGCGTTCGCTTTGAGAATTGCCTTGCTCAGACCCCCTTGACCCTGCCTTCCCATACGACCATACTGACCGGTACCCTGCCCATCCATCACGGCGTCCGGGACAACGGCGGATTCGTGGTCCCGCCCCAGCTGGAGACCATGGCCGAATCATTCCAATCAGCCGGCTATCAGACAGCCGCTTTTGTTTCCGCTTATGTCCTCGATTCCAAGTGGGGACTGAACCAGGGTTTTGACTATTATTTTGACCGCTTCGACCTGGGACGGTTTGAGAAAATTTCACTGGGTGAGGTCCAGCGCCGGGCTGAGGAAACCATCAACGAGGCTCTGTCCTGGCTGGAGAAGAACCGATCGCGAAAATTCTTTGTCTGGATTCATCTCTATGACCCCCATACTCCATACGAACCGCCGGAACCTTTCAAATCACAGTATCCGGACCGGCCCTACCTCGGAGAAATTGCCTACACCGACAGCCAGCTGGCCCGTTTCTGGAGCTATCTGGAAAGGGAAAATCTTCTGGACAATCTATTTCTGATCCTGGCTTCAGACCATGGCGAAAGCCTGGGGGAACACGGCGAAACAACCCATGGTTTCTTTGTTTACCAGGAAGCAATCCATGTTCCGTTGATATTCGTCACCCCCTTCGAGAGGTTTAAGGGCCAGACCTATTCCGGAGTGGTCACCCTGACCGATATCATGCCGACTGTGCTGGAAATGACCGGCCTGCCCACTCCCTCCGGTGTCCAGGGAAAGAGTTTGATCAGTTATTTCAGCGGCCGCAAGAAGGCGGAAGACCGGATGGCCTACGCCGAGACCTTCTACCCGCGATATCATTATGGTTGGTCCGAACTCCGGAGTTTCCAGAATAATCGCTACAAACTGATCATCGCTCCGGTGCCCGAGCTCTATGACCTGAAATCGGACCCGGACGAACAGAAAAACCTGGTCTATATAGAAAAGAAAGTATATGAACAATTGAGCCGGCTGGCAGAAGATTTCGAGAAAAAGGCGGGCGAAAAGGCGGTCCTGGCTGATTTTGCCTCCGTGGATGAGGAAACCAGGGAAAAGCTGGCCGCTCTGGGATACCTCGGATCTTTTGTGGATCCAGCCAGACTGGCCGGGAAAAAACTGGCTGACCCGAAAGAAAAAATCAACATCTTCAATGAAATATCCCGGGCCCGGGAGACCGGAATGGCCGGGAATTTCGACGAAGCTATAAGCGCTCTTAAAAAAATTCTGGAAGAAGATCCTACCATCAGCGACGGATTTTTCGCTCTCGGCAATGTTTATTTCAAGGCTCGAAGATTCCAGGAAGCAGTCGAGGCCTTCAGCCGCGCTCTGGAACTGAAGCCCGATGACTCCTTCGCCGTGATCAATGTCGCCAACTGTTATGCCGCTCTGAACAGGCTGGAGCTGGCCGAACAGTTTATCCAGGAACAGGTAAAAAGGGGATTCGATGACCCGCAGTTCTACCATGTGCTGGGCACGCTTTACGCGCTGAGAGGCCATTACGATAAGGCTCTGCCCTACTTTGAAGAATGTCTGAAGAGAAATCCCCGGTCAGCTTCCGCCCATAATGCCATGCCGCCATCTGCCTCAACCGGGATGACCTGGCCTGCGCCGAAGAGCATCTCAGGGCCGCCCGGGAACTCAACCCGACCCTGCTGAACCTCCGTTACAACCTGGCCCAGCTCTATGAAAAGCAAAACCGGATCCAGGAAGCCATGGACTTCTACCAGCAGGAAATTGCCGACTCCCCGAGCCACTATAAAGCCCTTTTCAACCTGGCCCGCCTCTACCGTCTGCAGCATCGGGAACAGGAAGAGCTGGAAACTCTGGAGCTGGCACTCCGGGCTAATCCCGATTTCCCGCTGACCTATTTTTACATTGCCCGGGTCTATTTGCGGCGGGGTGAGCACTTTCAGGAAGCGGTGGACCTGGTCAAAAAAGGCCTGGAACTTAAACCGGACAGGGAAAATTTGCCCCTCGGTTATTTCCTTCTGGCCGACCTATACAATCGGCTGGGTGACTACGCCGCTTCGGAGCAGTACGCAAACAAGGGGCGCCAACTCGCCAATTCTTCGCGCTGAAGCAGAAACCGCAGTCCTCCCCCCGGTCAATTGTTCTTAAAAATCAAACTTGAGTTTCTTTTCCGATTTTTTGTTCTCGGTTCTGTTTTCCACCGTGACCCTGATGGTAAAAGGACTCTGGCCGCTCATTTCCACCTGAAATTCCAGGTCGTAGGTCCGGTCGAACTTATCCTTTAACTCTTCCGGGGTCACCGAAATTTCAACCGTCCGGCTGTCCTCTTTTACTTTTTTGCCGGCGGCATCTTCTATTTCAATCCTGACGTCGATAACCGTCTCCAGCCTGGCCTCCCGGGCCTTCAACCAGATCTGGCTGTAGGGCAGACTGACCACCACCAGGGCCTGTCCTTTGTCCGTTCGCTCCATCCTCACTTCAAAATCCATCGCCCGGCTGCTCTGGAACAACCGGCCGCCGGGTTGATTCCAGCTGACCTGGACCCGGGTTATTTCGGCAATCTGCTGGGCGCTCGCCGGGTCCAGTTGATAATTTCCGTTCCAGAACCGGTCGATGAAATAAATCTGATAGAAACCGTAGTGCCAGATTTCAACCGGAAAGCCATAAAAACTCTGTCCCCGGGGATAGGTCTCCCGGTGGTCTGGCGGTCCGAGAGTAATCCAGGTCCGCCCCCGGTCGCTGAGCCAGCCCTGTTTTCCTCCCTCACCGAAGAGCTTATTAGCCTGCTCGATGCGAAGAAAATATTCGTCCTTGAACTCGTTGGCGGGCGTTTCCGGAAGAGGATCCCGGCGCTTCCAGAATTCTTCGACGAAACTTTTTCGCTCGCCGGGGGGCAACTTCAGAAAGATCTTTCTTTCTTCTGAAGTAATGGTGTAGCGGACAACCGATAGAAATTCCCTGTCTTCGGGGCCGAGCGCTTTTTCCAGGCGGCTGCTGCCGCAGCGGAAAAAGAGCGCCAGAATGGCAATCAAGAGAAAAGAAACCCGCTGGCCTTTTGTTTTGGTTGTGTACATGGTCTTTGATTTTATTATACCACAGGCTATATAAAAGCCCCCTAAGGGCAGGAAGCGGGCCCGGCCGGCCATCTTTTCCTTGACAACTTATCATCCGGAATCTATATTAAATTTGTACAGAGAGGGAGCACCGGATGGAAATTCTGATGAAGATTAAGGGCCTGGTAGTGGACCCGATTTCCAAAATGCCAATTGTCGTCCTGGAAGACCCACTGTCCGACCGAATTCTGCCAATCTGGATCGGAGTTTTTGAAGCCAACGCCATTGCCCTCAGTCTGGAAGGTGTTCCCACTCCGCGCCCGATGACCCATGATTTGTTGAAAAATTTTCTGGAACAGCTCCAGATTTCGGTTGACCGGATAGTGGTCAACGACGTCCGGGACAACACCTTCTACGCCATAATCTATTGCCGCCACAACGACATTCCATATCTCATCGATTCCAGGCCTTCCGATGCCATTGCCCTGGCCCTCAGACTTAAAGCCCCGATATACGTTGATGAAGAAGTCATCAGGAAAGCCCACAGCCTGAAAAACGAGGAAAACCTGGAAAATTCGGAAAAACTCAAACAGTGGCTGGAGAGCCTGAAGCCAGAAGATCTGGGTAAATACAAGATGTAATCGCCCAGATCTCAGGTCCTTCCTCTGAGCAGAAGATAAGTTCCCAGCAACAAGAATATTAGCGGCCCACTCCAGGCGGCCAGAAAGGTGGGGAGAAGTTCGGCCAGGCCCAGACTCCGGAAGAGAGCCAGACTCTGCCAGTAAATGAAAATAGAGGCCAGACTGGCAGCCAGTGGCCAGAGGAAGCCCCGGGCAGCGAGGAGTCCGGCCGAAGCGCAGGCCAGAAGAACCAGCACCAGCCCGGAAAGAGAAAAGGCCAGCCTGAACCCGGCCTCCAGGCGAAAACGGCCGGCTGGAAGCCCGGATTCTTCCAGCTCCCGGGCATATGATTTGAGTTCCGAGACCTTCATGGCCGCCGGCTCCTTCCATTCCCTGAAGAAATAACCGGCAGCGCCGGGCAATTCCAGATCCATCAACTTAAATTTCTCAAGCTCTGACTCCTGCCCGGAAAAAGTTCGCTCCCAGCCGTCTTTTAAGACTAGCCGGTCCTCCTGAACCAGTGCCTCTCCGGCATAAACGATTCTGCTGAAACCGGGGCCGTCGACTGCCGCTTCCAGAATCAGCAGCCGGTAGAGCGCCCGGATTTCGGGTCTGAACAATTCATAATGGTAAAAACGGCCGTCCACTTTAGATCTGAGCCAGTAACGATTGATATGGCTGAAAGCCCGCACCGGCCGGTCCGCAAGCCGGGTCCAGAGTTCTTCCGCCCGAAAATTGCTACGGCTGAGGACGCGGTCCTGCCAGACGAAAATCAGCGGGATGAGACACAGACCAAAAATCAACAACGACCGCACGACCCGCCAGTAACTTAAACCCGAGGAAATGAAAGCCAGCATTTCTTTCCGGCGGTAAAGAAGTCCCAGGCTCAGGGCGGCCGCCGCCGGGATGGCCAGCAGCAGACTGAACAGGGTAAATTCCGGAGTCTTGAACCAGACAAAAGCCAGGAGGTCTTTCCAGGTTTTTTCTTTCCCCTGAATTAACTCCAGCCGCAGGAGAAAAGTCACGGTTATCATCACCAGCAGCAGAGCCAGAAACCCTGTGAAAAACAGGCGGAAGAATCCAGAAAATAGATAGCGATCAAGGAGAGAAGGAAAAGCTATACCGGTTTTATTTGCGGTCCCACCTTTTCTTATGAAAAGAGCTGGCCGATAGTTTAATCCGGATAAAGCTCTTTTCAGAGTTTTTAGAGGAAGAATCTCCCCTGCCCGGTCTTTTCTGAGCGCCTGAAAAAAGAAATACAGACCGGCAATCAGGATGATCAGATTGGGCAGCCACATGGCCAGCCAGGGCGCCAGGCTCCCCCGCAGGGCCTTCTGCTCCCCGGTCACCAGGAGAAAATAATAGGCAATAATTAACAGCAGGCTCAGTCCGTAGCCTCCCAGCCGCCCTCCCGGCCAGCGCCGCCATCCAAGCCCCACACCCAGGAAAACAAACAGCAGGCAGGTGGCCGGCAGGCTCAGTCTTTTATGAATTTCAAGCAGGGTCAGGCGCCTTTCCGGACCGTTCCGGACGGATAAAAGTTTCCGGTCCCTCCAGAGTTCTCTGATATTTTTTTCGCGGCTCCTTTTTTCCAGAGAAAAGCTCTGTCTTAGGCCCCTGAGGTCCAGGTTCTGGCGGCTTCTTTCAAACTCCACCAGACTCAGACTGTCGGGGTTTTCGGGACGAAGCCGGTAACTTCTGCCCTTCTCCAGCATAATCCAGGCTTCCCGCCGGTCAGGCTGGAGCTCCAGCCTGGCTTCCCTGGCGGCAACCATTTCCACTCCGCCTGTTTCATCTTTTTGATAGAGCAATACATCCTGCCACAGGCTGTCAGCCTCAATTTTTCCCAGGTAAAGGACTTTCCCGGGTATCGATTCCAGAAATCGGCCCGGCTCCAGGTCCAGCCTGACCTGGCCCAGGACAGAATTAACCATGGTCTGAAGCCAGCGGTAGTTGGAAGCCGGGGTCAGCCAGAAGGTAAAAATCAGACAGATCAGAAAAAAGCCGGCCCCCAAAAACAGAACTGGCTTGAGCACCCGACCCGGACTTATGCCCAGCAATCGCAGGGCTTCCGTCTCACGGTCGCCGGACAGGCGCCCGAGTCCACCCAGCACCCCGGAAATAAAAGCCAGAGGAAGCGCCAGGGCCAGTATCGAGGGCAGAAGGAAAAACAGAACTCTGAGAATAATCCTCAGCGGCACCTCCCTGGTCAGAAAAATCTCGGTCAGGTAGAACAGTTCACCCATCAGGAGGACCAGGATGATAAAACCCAGGGAAATGAGCAGGGCAGGGACAATTTCCCGCAGAAGATAACGGTCGAGAATTTTCATCAGAATTTTCTGCGACTGGCCACTTTCAACGGGCTTAATATACCACAGGGCGGCGGGCGGGCTCAAAAAAAAGAAAGGCCGCTTTCAGTTAACCCGAAAGCGGCCCCGTCGTTAACTTCCGCTTTTTTCAGTTATCAATACATGTCGCTGGGCGGAGTGGGATAGGAAGGCTTTTTCTCTTCCTCGGGAATTTCAGTCACGCAGCCTTCGGTGGTCAGGAGCAATCCGGCAATGCTGGCCGCATTCTGGAGGGCAGTGCGGACAACTTTGGTCGGGTCAACGATTCCAGCCTTGATCATGTCTTCGTATTTTTCAGTCAGGGCGTTGAATCCGAAATCCTGCTTCATTTCCCGGACTTTCTCCACCACAATCGATCCCTCATGTCCGGCGTTTTCGGCAATCTGGCGCAGCGGCTCCTCGATCGCCCGGCGGATGATCTGAAGTCCGATCTGCATATCGCTGTCCAGGTTCAGTTTTTCCAGGGCTTTCTGGCAGCGCAGCAGGGCTACTCCGCCGCCGGGGACGATGCCCTCTTCAACAG